>JAWXCN010000234.1:0-14435 GCA_034408725.1 Candidatus Hydrogenedentota bacterium | reverse complement strand
CGCAACCATGCCGCACTTCCCTTCGCCGCGCCGTGTTCGCTTCCCGTTCTGAACTTGGCGCTAAATCTTCGGTAACTTCAATCGCCCGGACCCGGAGTGTTAGGGCGTCACCGTCATTTTCGCTTCCGTTGTGAGTGGCGCGTCCTCGCCCGTGGCCTGAGTGACAATGGCTTCTCCGTTCGCATTGTACGCGGAGATGGAAACAATCACTTCTCCCGCGGGAATCGCGGGCAGGACGGTCTGTCGCGACCAAATCTGGTCACCCGCGGTCACATCACCTTCAGTGCCGTTATCAAACAAATCCACGCGCGCGCCACCACCGATGCTGGCAGCGACGGTATCCACGTGGCGGCCAAGGTCGGCGACGGTGGCGGTGATGAGCACGCTATCCCCCGCCTTCGCCATGGCTGGCTCGACCGCGGCGGCGGTAAATGAAGGTACTACGACCGCCGGCATGGGTTCGTCCTCGGACATGACGCTGTGAACATTCAGCTTCAGCGGATCATCGGCCGCCGGCGCGCCGCCGAGCCCGAGTTCCTGCAACTTTTGAAGGATGGGAATCAACTCTTCGACCGTTCCCGTGATCGTGATGGACACTTGCACGTTCGCATGCGCCGGAACGCACGCGACCCCGACGATCAACAGCAATGCAGCAAACCAAACCCGTTGACGAAGCATATCTGGATTCTCCCCGATAATGGCCACGCCCTGAGCGCGGCCCCTTCCCACGCACTCCAGCTTACCGGGAACGTTCCCATTGCACAATATAGTATTGAATGACCGCTTCCGGCCCACAAATCGGCTAGCGTCGCGCGAGCAGTTGATCAACCGCATGCTCAACGGATTCTGGAGTGATGGTTTCCATGCTGTCGGGGAACTGGCCGGGATCGACCGGATAAGGCAGTGTGTAAAATGGCGTGAAGTCCGTATCGGCGGAGATCACGATTGCGCGGCCTTTCCACGGCCCGGTCTGCGCGGGATCCGTCGGACCAAATAGCGCCACCACCGGCACCTGCAACGCGGCGCAAAGGTGCATCGGCAAGCTATCGTTTGCAATGACGGCGCTCATCTGCGCAAGCGCGGCTGCATACGCGGTGACGTCCAGACCTTCGATGAGAATGACCCGTGAGCCGAAACGCTCGCGCCATGCGCGGACATCTTCTTGTTCGTCAGGCCCCAACAATGTCAGGACGGTTGGAGCATCGCGACGCTGTAACACGCAATCGGCAAGCGCCATTGCGTGGTGGATTGGCCAGCGCTTGAACGCCATCCAACCCGACGACCCCGGACAGATTGCGACCGATACGCGTTCGGGGTTCCAGCCCGCACCAGCGAGGACGGCTCGCGCCGTGGCTTTCGCGGCCTCGTTCAAGGGCAATACCAACGGACCGGGGTCAACGTGCTCCCCGGAAAGCGCGTGGAGCAAATCCATATTACGGGCCACATCGTGCTTTCCGCGAGCGCGAGGGACTACGTGGGTGAACGCGCCCAAAAAATTGTCGTAAGCCCGGAACGGGTATTCGTGCATGATCCGGCGCGGAATTTTGCCAAGCACAATGCGCGCCGCGTTTTTTGAGAGGTGGGAATTCAGCGCGGCTATCGCCGCGTCATAACGGGCCGCGCGAATACCGCGGACCACCGGCCACATGCCTTGTCCGTCCGCTGGTGGATCGGTAAGGACGTTCGTCGCGTGTGGATTCGTTGCGAGAAGCGGAGCGGTCGCCGGTGATGTCAGCACGTCGATCCGTGCGTTGGGATACAATTGGCGCGTCGCGGCAATCAGCGGGGTCGCCATCAAAGAATTGCCGATGCCGCCCATCGTTTGGATGAGGATGCGGAGTGCTGATGAGTCCGTGGGGCGAATCTGGTCTTGCACACCGGGCAGCACCTTGCCGTACAGCCGCATGGCGGCAACGGCCACGCGCTTGGAAAGGGCTGAGTCAGGAAATATAGTCCGTTGCGGAGCGTCGCCCGGAGGCGTTTCATTCAGTGCGGCGCGCACAATTACACTTCCTCGACGGGAAACGCGAATAGAATCTTTTCCTGAGCGACTTGCGTATGGCCTGCAAGGATTCGCGAAGCCTGCGGATAGAATGCTTGCATGGCGGTTATCGGCGCAAAGACGCCGGCAGCAAGATCGTCGCGCACGAAAAACGCGTTCGCGCCGGAGGAGTCGCAACCCGCAAGCGAGTATCCCTTGCTCGAACCAAGTTTCGTGAGAGCAGCCAGCGACGCTCCGAAATACATTCCGGTGGAATGGACTTTCCAGCGATCAAACGCGGGTTGATACGGAATCGTCACCGAGCGCGCGGGGCCAAAGCCCGCGTTGTATTCCGCAATAACAATGCGGGGCCGCACGGCGTCGATGGCTTTCCACACCCAGTAATCATTTCCATCGATATCAATCGACAGCAGATCGATTTCGCCCGTGAATTCGTTGTCAGTCAGTATGGAATTGATGTTGTCCGCCGCAATCCACGATTGCAGCAGGTTCACGGCATCGGCGTGTTCGCCGAGCATGGAATCATAGAAGCGCCTGCCGTTCGCGATATTCACGGCGTCGCCGTCCATCAGCATTCCGCGGAACCCGAAATTGATGGACAAGTTTGCGGTGTTGCATTCCGTTCCGTCTTCTACGCCAAACTCTACAAACCGGCGGCTTTTGACGCCGATGATCGAGAAGAGATACAGCAGGATTCCGTCTTCGCCGTGTTGCGAGTAGACGCGAAACTCGTGTGAATTCAGCGCAGATTTGCCCGTTGATTCCGGGAGCAGTCCGGGATACAACGCTTTTGCGTACTGCGCGCCGATGGATCGCTGGCCAGCGTCCAACGCTTCGAGGCGGCGCGGCACGTGGACGAGATTGAGCAGGCGGCGCGCAACCGGTTTCAGCATTGGCTGTGACCAGCGTTGAAGCGTTCGTTTCACCGGCAAGGCAAGGACACTCCCTCGACTCATCTGCGCACGCCAACGCAAACGCGCCAGTTAAACACCACTAGCGGTGTTTCGCAGCCGTTTCAGTTCCGAGCGTTGGACAATTCCAGAGAAAGACACGATCAGTACGAACCCTACCACACAAAGGGCACGCAATATCAATGAAACGGAATACGAAAACGTCATTGCCCAAGACGCGCACATCGCGCAAACGGCCAAGAGTATTACGAGTGCGCCGAGCCGGCGAAAATCGTATGGCACGGGAAATACGGCTGCGCCAATGACAAACACCAATACCAGTTCGACTCCGAATACCGCGAACGTGGCAATGGCTGCTCCATCGATCCCATATCGAGGAATGAGCGCCTGGTTCAGGAAAAGTTTCAAAACCGCGCCGGCGCAAAAGATCAGCGTTGAATACACCGTCCGGTTACCAATCACGAGATTGGTATTCACGATGAGCACGGCAGCCTGAAGTGAGTATGAAAATGCCAGCCACGGAACGATGCGGTGCGCGCCGGCATATTCGGGAGACGAGGCAAAAACGCGCGTGAGTTCGGGCGCTACGCATGATATCGCGAGGGCGAGCAGACCGAGCGCCAGCGCGATCATACGGAAGGAGTCCGCCAGCGCCCGGCCGGCGTCTTCCTGCTTGGCGATGCGGAAAGCCGTGGGCGCCCACGCAGTCTGCAAAGCCATAGCGACGAGGTTCACGAGCGTGGCGACTTTGAACGCGAGGCTATAGACAGCCGCTTCGGACGTGCCAACGTGCTCTCGCAGGAAGTATCGATCGGAGACGAGCACGATTGTGGTGGCGATTCCAATCGGGATGAGCGGCACGCCAAATAACAGCAGGTCGCGCAAAGCCTGCCGATTGATCGCCGGGACAAGGTCCGCGCGATTCAACACGAGGCCGGCCAGGCTCACCGCCGCAAGACCCGCCGCGTCGCCAAGCAGGATTCCCTTGATTCCCCAGCCCCATACGACGACAAATAAAATGATAAAGGCGGAACCTACGAGCGCGCGCAAGAAACACACCGTTGCAAAAGCGATCGGGCGCTCTTGCGCGCGGAGCAGTGCGAGGGGTAAATTGCTGAATACGGTCAGGGCGACGATTAGCGCAACGAGATCGATCAGGTCCAAATCCGCGGCGTCCCCAAATGCAAGGACCGCCGCGGGCCCGCGGAATGCCAATAAGGTTCCAACTGTAAGGACGAGCATGAGAAATGCGACTGCGCTGGCAGTCCGGGCAACTGCGCGGCGTTCCGCGTTGGAATCCGCTTTAACGTAGAAGCGTGCCAGCGCCGATGACATGCCGAGTTCCGCAATTGCGAGAACAAACAGAATCGTTGTGGTGGCTAGGTCCCAGGTAAAAAAATCAGCGGGCGAAAGTGTGCGCGTGTACAGCGGGACGAGGGCGATGGCGATGCCCCGGCTCAGCGCCAGGCCGACCATGTAAATAGCAGTTTGCGAGAGCAACGTGCCCATGCGTGCCATGGACGAACTACCCCCCGAGGATATCGTGATGAATTCGCAACGCTTCCCCGACGGACCACGCCTGGAATGGACAGCCGCGCGGCGTGTGCGGTGCATCGCCATCGGCGATCTCGCTCAAGGAACCCAGTCCGGCGTGATCGAGGTTTTCCAGTAAGGGCGACAGAAACCGTGTCCTCGCTTCCTGTTTCGCTTCCGCGGTGTTGCCGCGCACACGCACCCAAGCATCGACAAACGGCCCAAGGAGCCACGGCCACACCGTGCCCTGGTGATAGGCCCCATCGCGATCCGCGACACCACCTTCGTACTTGCCGTGATAGCCCGGCGCGCCCGGCGCCAGTGACCGCAAACCTACCGGTGTCAACAGGGCCGATTCAACGGCATCGACTACGCGGCGGGCGCGTTCGCCTTCCAGTAATGGAAAAGGCAAGCCGCCTACCGCGAGAATCTGGTTCGGGCGAAACGATCCATCGATATTCCCGGGCGCATGTTCACAATCGACCACGTCGTTTAAATGTCCCAGGGACTCATTCCAAAAGCAGGTCTCGAATGCGGCGCTTGCGTGATCGAAATATGCCTTCCACGTTTCAGAAAACGTGCTGCCAATGCGCAGCGCATTGATCCACAACGCCTGGACTTCGACCGGCTTGCCGATGCGCGGCGTGACGATCCAGTCCCCCACTTTCGCATCCATCCACGTAAGCTGCACGCCAGGTTCACCCGCGGCGAGCAGGCCATCGTCGGCCATGTGGATGCCGTGGCGCGTGCCTCGGGAGTACCCGGTCAATATCGCTTCGGTTGCCGAATGTAGCTTGGCCGCATCCTGGTCCGAAGCGGAGCGACTCAAAAAATCGTGTACCGCGATGATGAACCATAGGGGCGCATCGACCGTGTTGTATTGCGGCGGCGCGCCGTTGTCGCTGAAATAGTTTGGAAGCATGCCCTCTGACACGGCGCCAGCCCATTCGAGGAGAATGTTTCGAGCTTCCTCGAACCGGCCCGTCGACAGGCACAACCCGCGTATCGCGATGAACGCGTCCCGGCCCCAATCGGTGAACCAGGGGTAACCGGCGACGATGGTATTGCCCGCGCCGCGCTTGACGATAAAGGCATCCGCGGCCCGGTGCAGACGGTGCGAAAAATGTCCGCGCCGCTGTGTTTCCGTGTGCCGCAAGCCTTCGGCGATGGATTCTATCGGAGCGTTGGGCGCGCCGAGGATTTGTTCATGGCCATCCGATGCGAAGACAAGGGATGCACTTCCCGTGGCGGCGAGGCTCCAACGAAACGTGCCGGGTGACGCCAAGTCTTCCGTATAGTCGAGACCGCGCGCGCGCTCTTCCTCATAGATGAAATTGCGATACCACTGCGGCTCGTGGATGTATTCGCCGTCGCTGAGGGAATGTACGGCAGGCAAATTCGGGTAGGGCCGCCAAGTCACCTTGCCGCCCGCCAACACGGGATCAAAACGATACCCCGAGGACTCGTGATGCGTCGCGTGATAATCGCGCACCGACAGGAATGGCCGGACCGACAACGTGCAGCCTGCCGGGTCCCCCAGGATTCTCCAGGACAACACGACCGCGGCGCTGCCGTGCGGCACGAATACTTCCTGAACGACTTCTGTTCCGTCGGGCAGCTTGTATTTCCACGTCGGCCACGGATCGATGGTAAACGCCTCGATCCGCTCCCAACCATTTGGCGACACGACGCCCGGCTCGTACACCTGTGCGCTGATCGCGTAGTTCCCACGCGACGTCGTCACCCAGGCGTCCACTCCGTTCACCAGCACGAGCCGGCCAGTCGGGGGTGTGGCGGCGGTCAGCAGCAGCGCGTGGTAACGCCGGGTCCTGATTCCGCTCACGGTGCCGGACGCGAACCCGCCGAGGCCGTCAGTCTCGAGCCATTCGTCGTGAGTATTGAGGCGTACGGCCAATGTATAGGTTCCTCTTGCATCAATGCGCGCCGCGAGCTGATGTGAAATTCAATCTGGAATTTGGATGAAATCCACATCAAATTATTTCAAATTTGAACTTTCAAATTTGAAATCAAGTCGATTCCCGCTAAAGTAGCCCAGCGGATTTCATGGTCTTCGCGAGATCTTTGCGCTCGTCTTTGTCCAGTTCGCGTTGGGGGGGGCGCACATACCCGGAATCGAATCCGCGCAAGCGCACGCCTTCTTTATAACGCGCGACGAGCGCGCCGTAATGAAATGCGGCGCATGCGCCGCAAAGTTTGACTTGGCTGTCCCAAGCCTTTTTCAAGTCGCCCTTGCGCACGTTGTTGAAGATCGAAAGAAACAGCTCGGGCACGACGTTAGCCGTACTAGAGACGCATCCCGAACCGCCCGCGACGAGCGCCTGCATAGAATATTCGTCAACGCCGTTGATCGCGATGAAACCCTTGGGCACGCCCATGAGCACTTCATTGAACGCGGAAATGTTTCCGCCGCTGTCTTTCATGCCAACGATGTTCTTCACGTCTTTCGCAAGGCGGTGTACCAGCGCGGGTTTGATCGTGTTTTTGACGCAGCCGGGAATGTTGTACAAAAGGACTGGAAAATCCTTCACCGACTCGGCCACCGTTTTGAAGTGGCGGTAGATGCATTCATCGTCGAAGGTATAAAAACCTGGAGTCACCACGCCGGCGGCGGCTGCGCCAACTCTTTCGGCGTGCTGCGTGAGCTCGATGGTGGAAGCGGTATCGAAGCACCCGGTGTGCGCAATGACCTTCACTTTTTTTCCGACCGCGCCCACGACTTCCTGGAGCGTTTGCTTGCGCTCTTCAAGGGTCATGAGGGGGCCTTCCCCCGTGGTGCCGCAGACGAACAGGCCATGCACACCTTGCTTTGCGAGCCGTTCGGCCAACCCGCAGGCGCGCTCATAATCAACTTTCACGCCGCCCTTGGTAAATGGCGTCAACAACGCCGGGAACACACCTTCGAGTTTTGGTTTACTCATGCGAACAGACTCCTTCTGCGAATCGGCGCGCTCGCGCCGCGTAATGGCCAGTTGATGCGCAGCAGTATACGGCGCGCACCCAGTTCACGCAATCCGGAGGGTTTTCTGTTAATATTCGACTCGATGTTAGATAGCTTGCTCGACCCGTAATCGTCATCGCAATCGCAATCGGAAACATTCGAACGCATGACGTGAGTTCATATCACCACGTGCAGATAATTCTTCTTCTACTCCTATTTGCCCTTTGCGCGCCATCCGCGTGCGCAGACATCGCCGTCGACCTTTTCGATTCCTATGCGTCTCCAACCACGGCCACGCGGCAGTATCCCTTCGAGGTTGCCGCGCCAGACGCGAAACTCGGAATCAACAGCACGGCAATTTTTACGTCGGGTTCGGGTTCTCTGCGCGTGCTCGATCCCTCGGGCGCGGAAATTTACAAACATCTTTGGGGAACGACCCGCAGTCAGGAGCGGACACCGCTACCGATTGCGGCTTCGGGGAATTACACACTTGAGATCAGCGCGGACGCCGCGCTGGGTGGTTGGCGCGTGCGCGTGCGCGAATTGCCGGCGCGCAATAGCCTTCGCGCGATGTATTTTCTCTCGTATTCGCTCTTTTTAATGGCCGCGGTGCTCATCATCGCGGCGAAACGCGCGGGCGCGCCCATGACAACGCTAGGCGCGGGCGCGGCGATGTTTTTGCTCAGTTCGTTTCTGGCGCTGGTGGGCGGGGTAGTTCTTCAACTCGCGCTGTTCGCCCGACTCGAATTCGCGGTGTCCCATTTGGCGTCGATTTTAATACAAAGCCTGTTGCTCGGCGCTTGCGGTGGCGTTGCAGCCTTTCTGGCCGTGTGCGGACTCGCGTATGCCGTCAAACGCGCGCAGGCCAATTGGTCAGGGGCGATCGGCGCGGCCATCGGTACGGCCTCGTGCGAGCTGTTGATCAACGGATACATTGCCCATCAGGGACTCGCCGCAATGTTCGGGGATGGGCCTAAAAGCGATCTGGCGCAGTTCAAGCAGGCCTATGCAATGGCCGTGACGCCGCTGCTGCCGTTGGCCGAACTGGTCATCCTTGCGACCGGCGCGCTGTGCCGGGGCGCCGCAACAGTGTTGTTTATCTACACATTGCGCGCGCGAAAAGCGGCGCCGGTTTTCTGGGGTGTTCTGTTGGTGGGTGGGACAATGGCGGCGGTGAGTGTTTCGCGCGCAATTGAATTGATTGGGCCGGAGTCGCGTTGGATGCCAGCGTTGTTGTGTTTGCCGTTCGCGATTATCGCGGTTATCGCGTTACGCCGGAATCACCGCGCGTGGGATGCGCTTCCCCAAGGCCATGAATCACCGCTGGAAACCTTTTTACGGCAGCACGAGTGATCCCATTTTGGAGTGCGGCCGACGTAGCTGCCGATTTCTATTTGGACGCTTCGATTACGCTCGCGTAGGGCAAGGCTAACCGCGTCCCCAAAAGTGGTAGCTGGCCGCTACCGCAGTCCAAAATAGACTATGAACGCGAGCCTACGGCGGCTTTTTTCAGGAGGGGTTTGTAGTAGACGATCTCGGATTCGTCACTCTCGAGATTGCCGATGCTGCTGCTTCGAATGAATCCCAGCGATTCGCACAGCCGCTGCATATCGGTATTGCCCGTGCTCGTCGAGGTGAAAAGTTTGTCGGTGGGCGCAATAAATTCCGCGTAATCGATTAGCGCGGACGCCACGCCTTCGCGCCGATGGCCAGGATGCACGATCATGAAGGAAATAAACGCGTGTCCGTAGAGTCCCTTCTCAATGACCATGAATCCCACGGCTTCGCCGCCGAAGACAGCTTTGTAACATCGCCGTGCGGCGATTGCGCTCGAGAGGAAACTCCGGCGCTCGCTACTTCCAATTACCAACCGATCAATTGCGCAGAGCGCGTTTAGGTCCGCCTCCACCGCTTCTTCAACGTGTACCATGCCCGTATTATAGTCCTACATCAAGAAACTTTCAAAATGCTTCTAAATCCGCGCGTTGTCCCGTCGCGCACAAAAGGATTATACCATGACACGTGTCATAAGCCCATTGCTTTTATTTGACTCGCGCTTCCGCCATCTGAGTTTCGAGGGAAGTTGGATGGCAGGACTGGTTCATCCGCCAGTCTGAAAACCGGGATAGAGCGTCATTCCGCCGTCCACAAAGAGCGTGACGCCATGGACATAGTCGGAGTGGTCCGATGCCAGCCATACCGCCGCGCGCCCAACGTCTTCCGGCTCGCCAATCCTGTTATAGGGGATGAGTTTTAACAGCTCGTTATAGGCCTCCGGCGTACTCCATGCTTCCATGTTGATGGGGGTGCGAACTGCGCCCGGCGCGATGCTGTTTACCCGGATTCGATACGGGGCGACTTCCTGCGCGACGCTTTTCATCAGCAAGAGTACGCCGCCTTTGGATGCGGCGTAGTTCACGTGTCCGGCCCAGGGGATGACTTCGTGGACCGAGCTGATACAGATAATCTTGCCGGCGGCGCAGGAAACCTGTTTGCGAACGCCTTGCCGTTTGAAGGCGCGCACGGCTTCGCGCGCGCACAGGAACTGGCCCGTGAGGTTTACCGCGATCACCGCGTTCCATTGATCAAGCGTCATTTGATCGAAAGGCGCGTCCTGTTGAATGCCTGCGTTGTTCACAAGAATATCGATTGCGCCCCACTCGTTTATCGCCCGCGCGAACATGCCGCGCACCTGGTCTTCCTGCGTCACGTCGGCTTGATGGATGATGGCCTTGCTGCCGCACCGGGAAATCTCGTCCACCACCGCGCGGGCTTTGTCTTCGCCGTTCAGATAGTTCACGACGATATCCGCGCCGGCGTGGCCCAACGCTATGGCAACCGCCTTGCCGATGCCGGAGGATGCGCCGGTTACGATTGCGCGTTGGCCTTCGAGCAGCTTTTGTACGGGGCATGCCGGAAGCACGGGTTCGGGCCATTGTTTTTCGATCCATTCTGGGTTTGCCATGGGCGCCTCGTGGGTTGCTGTATGTGAAGATGAAAACAGTACGGCGACGGAGTTAATTCGCGCTCGCGCAATGAAATGCAAAGATTGATTACGAGCACGATAAAATCGGTGTGTCGTCGGCTAGCCGGACGGTGGGGGTCCTTCAGGCGGGGGAACCAGCATGAATTGGTTCTGATAGATAGCGCTGGAATCTTTCGGCAACCATGACGGGTCGGCCGATGCTGCGCTTGTGCAGCGCGCGAACACGATCGTTATCTTCCCGCCATAGCCAAAGGTGGGCAATTCGATATTCTCCGAAAGCGTCCCTTTATACGATGGGGCGACGGTCCAGATATGGGTGCCGCTTTTTGATTCCGGTAGTGAGTTTCCCACGGAACCTGAATCGACTTTGTATTGAAGCCCAAGGAACATTTCGCCGGAACCTGAATTCTCAACATCGATCTCGATTCGCGTGAACGGTTGATGCGGTTCGGGAAGGCGGATAGCAGTCACCTGTAACGCGCCGCTGGCGTCGGCGACGTCCGTGAGCGTTTCATTGATGGGTGTTGGGGCGGGAACTTCGGGGCGCTGCATGTAGACCTGCCCTGCCGACAGCATTACGATCAGCATGCTGCAAGTCACCCACATGATCGGATAGCGTTTGTCTTTGGTCATGCGCCACAGGAGGTAGGCAGGCACTGCCGCCAGCGCGGTGACGCAAACCATGAACAATCCCACAAAGATGAGTATAAACCAGGTAGCGCCCGGGGCCGAAACCATCAGTGCGGTCCTATGTGCTCATTGCCGGGGCAGCGCCCACTTTCGCAAGCAGCGCATGGCCCTCGTCGAGTAATGTTTCCGTCGCTTCCCAGCCAATGCAGGAATCCGTAATCGAGACACCGTACTTCAAAGCGGTCAAATCGCCGCCGAGGGGTTGGCCACCTTCAACCAGATTGCTTTCGACCATCATGCCGAGAATATCGGATGCGCCGTCGATGCGCTGGTTCAAAACGCTGCGCCAGACGGCGGGCTGGTTGCGGTAATCCTTGTTGGAATTGGCGTGGCTGCAATCGACGAGAATATGCGGGTCCAGGTTGCGTTTGGCGAGGAGCGCGCGCGCCTCCGCAATACTGTCGGGACCGTAATTCGGGCCGGACCGTCCGCCACGCAGGATGAGTTGTCCATCCAGGTTGCCCGTCGTGTTTACGATACATGTTTGCCCGTCGGCATCGATGCCAAGAAAAGCGTGCGGGTGCCGCGCGGCCTCCATCGCGTCAATGGCGACGTGCAGGTTGCCGTCCGTGCCGTTCTTGAATCCAACGGGCATCGACAACCCGCTGGCCATCTGCCGGTGCGTCTGCGATTCGGTTGTCCGCGCGCCAAGCGAGGCCCAGGTCACCAGATCTGCGGTGTATTGAGGGGTGATGGGGTCGAGCATTTCGGTGGCGCAGGGCATGCCCATCTCATTGATGCGCAACAGGATTTCGCGCGCCTTGTGAATGCCTGCCGAAACGTCAAATGAACCATCGAGGTGTGGATCGTTGATCAGGCCCTTCCAGCCGACAATGGTTCGCGGCTTTTCAAAGTACACCCGCATCACCACCAGTAACCGGTCCCGCACCCGGGCTGCCACCGTGGTCAGACGTTCGGCGTATTCCAGCGCGGCTTTTTCGTCGTGAATCGAACAGGGGCCAACCACCGCCAACAACCTCGCGTCCTCGCGACGCTGAATCTTGCGGATGGCTTCACGGCCTTGAACGACGGTCGCGCACGCGGTTTCACTCAGTGGCAAAAATTCCTTTATGTCCCGCGGTGAGATCAGCGGGGTCAGGGAGCGGACATTGATGTCTTGAGTGCGTTGCATGTGCTCGACCTCGAATCGGGAAAGACCCCGCGTCGCGAGGCCTCGTTGTAAAGTGTTATTATGCCATATGTTGGGCGGGGTGTACAACTGCGGAACAGCGCGTTTTCAAAGCACCTCCCGGGAGCGCGGGTTTTCCAACCCGCCATTCTGGAGTTAATCTACCAACCCGACTTTTGCAGGATACATACTTGAGCTATTTGGAGGGCGGGTTTTCCAACCCGCCATTTTCTGGATCAGACAAATCAATGGCGGGTTGGAAAACCCGCCCTCCCGGGAGAAGTTTTTTGCAAATGAATCCGCTTTTTTTCGCAGTGTTGGTAACGCTTGGAGCGTTTGCGCCGCGGCCCGCCGAGCTTGAGTTGGAGCGCGCACTGCCTGTTGACGGCCTTATTCGCGCGGAGCCTTCGGGTCTGACCATCCGCGATGGCGCGCTTTACACCGTTTCCGATAACCATACCGACGATATTTACCGGCTTCGGTTGGAGGCGGACCGGGCGGTGATGGAACCGGCGATTCCGATTGTCGTACCCGATGGCGTGCGCGGGGACTATGAGGGTATCACCGGCGACGGCAATGGCGGGTTCTATCTCGCGAGCGAATCGCAGTTCCGGATTCTTCACGTGCCGGACGGAGGAAAGCCCGCGGCATGGGTGACGCCGAGTCTTGAGGCGGCCGGCAAGTCGGCCGGTTTGTTTCAGTTTCGCGGGGGGTACTTCGAGGGTATCGCGCAAATCGATGCGACGCATTTTCTGCTCTGCGCGGAACGCCAGCCGCGCGGACTGATGTTCGTCAATATCGCGTCCGTTCCGCCCAGCACCGAGTCGTTTGTAATGATGGAGCCGACCGTACAACCTCGGGGGCTGCGATTTCCCGATTTCACCGACCTGTGGGTGACCGGCGGGGCAATCTATGTGCTCGAACGGAATGCCGAGATCATTTCGATCATCGAGCGCACCGAAAAATCCGTGACGGTTGCGCCGTGGCGGTCGTTCCGTAGGACAGTCGATCGGGAAGACCTGCGATATGCGGATCAGCGCTTTGGCATGGCGGAAGGGTTAGCATTCGACGACGCCAGTGTCTACATCATTTTGGACAACAACGGCGCATCGCGAAAATCCAATCTGGCGGATGTTCGCCCCTTGCTCCTAATTTTCCAACGCCAATAGCGGCGTCGCCAAGGGAGGGCGCGCGTCCCCGCGCGCCGGGTACCCTTTGTGATCACACGCCAAGCCGACGCATGCACCAAGTCGACTACGAATTTGGAAGATGAAACAATCGCGCGGAGACGCGCGCCCTCCCTTTCAAGTACACTTTGTGTATGCCCGAAGCGCTTTTACCGATATTGGGCCTGATTCGGCGCGAGCTGGTGAGCAGCCTGCGTACTTCGCGGTATTTCTATCTTGTATTGATCGCCGTTGTTTTGTCGACGTTGTCGGTGATGATGTTGTGGCCACGGGCAAACTCGCTTCCAATGGAAATGGCAGGGGCGTCTTCGAGCATTTTTGTGGCATTGACGCTCGTTCTGGCGGGGGGTGCTGCGCTTGCAGTCCCTGCGCTGGCTGGCAGCAGTATTGTATCGGAACGCGAAGAGGGCACCTTCGAACTCCTCGCGATGACCAGCGCAAAGCCCTGGCACATTATTGTCGCGAAACTTACGAATGCAGCGGGGCACTATCTGCTGTTGCTCGTATCATTGGCGCCGCTGGTGGCATCTGCGTTTTTTCTTGTCGGACTGAACATCGACAGTCTTTGGAAATCGCTGCTGATCGTGTCATCCACCGCGATGCTCTGCGCGACGGCGGGTGTGTTCTGCTCTTGCGTCGTGCGCAAACCAATGGCCGCGGTCGGCCTGAGCTATGTCGCAATGTTGACGATCGTGGGCTTCCCAATGCTATTGCTTTTAGTAGTCGCGGAAGTGCTCGGTTTCAGGCGCATCGAACCATTCCTGTCGGATTTCGGGATGTATGTGATGCCCATGTTCGCGTATGTGGAGTTGGTCGAAGGCGGGCCCACTGGACGCCATCCCGTGGAGATTTGCAGCGCGCTGTGCATCGCGATCTCAATTATGTTGATCATCATTGCGCATTTTATGGTCCGAAGGAATTGGGGGGAGGCCGCGGAAGTGTCCGTGCCGGATGGACCGCGCGCGCAAAAAAAGCCGCGCCGGATTCGTCATTTCTCCGAATTCATTAACCCGCAGTTTCAGCGCGAAGCGTGGTTCG
>JAWXCN010000233.1:0-12729 GCA_034408725.1 Candidatus Hydrogenedentota bacterium | reverse complement strand
GTGTAGCGCCTGAAACCGTTGCGGAAGAAAGTGCGGCAGCGGCAGTGCAGGATGACGCACTCGATGAATTGTTTGGAAAACAAGGGCCGACAGGCACGATGACGGCGCCGGTGACAGAAGCTCCCGCGGCCTCTGTGGCGTCTCCTGAACCTGAAGCCACTGGCGCCGCGCCTTTGGATGCAGCGCCTGAAGAACCGTCCGTGTCGTCTGCACCCGCGCCATCGGGGCAGTGATGCGTCGCTGGGCGTTGTGAAATTTGATCGATCACGAGTTCATTGGCCCAAAGCTGTCCCGGCTTTGGGCCGTTCTCATTAACGGGTAAGGGGCCTGCGCGTGGACAAGATTCTCATTCGAGGCGGCAAGCCGTTGGAGGGGGCCGTACACGTGCGAGGCGCGAAGAACGCGGCGTTACCGCTGATGGCGGCGTCCCTGCTCGCCGAGCAGGCGTGTACATTGCACAACATCCCTTGTCTGCACG
Organism: Candidatus Hydrogenedentota bacterium; assembly: GCA_034408725.1. GTDB lineage: Bacteria > Hydrogenedentota > Hydrogenedentia > Hydrogenedentales > SLHB01 > JABWCD01. The sequence goes on along the minus strand of JAWXCN010000233.1, from coordinate 12,251 downwards.
ATGTATTCACGATGGACAAACTTCTGACGTCGCTTGGCGCGCGCGTCGAGTTCACGGGCCGTTACATGACCATTGACGCTTCGTCTGTGGACAATCAGGTGGCGAGCTATGATCTGGTGCGCAAAATGCGCGCATCCTTCTTTGTACTTGGTCCCCTCATCGCCCGATACGGATATGCCAAGGTCTCGTTGCCTGGTGGTTGCGCGATTGGCACACGTCCGGTCGATATTCATCTCAAGGGGTTGGAAGCGCTGGGTGCGCAAATAGCCATCGAGGACGGTTATGTCATCGCGAAGGGCGAACTGAAGGGCGCGAATTTTACGCTGGATTTTCCAAGCGTGGGCGCCACGGAAAACATTATGATGGCCGCGACCCGCGCAAAAGGCGTTTCACGGATCAGCAATGCCGCGCGCGAACCTGAAATCGTTGATCTGGCGCATTATCTCAACGCAATGGGAGCGCAGATTTCCGGTGCGGGCACGGATATGATCACGGTCGTCGGCGTCGAATCACTGGCCGGCACGGAACATACCGTTGTATCAGACCGCATCGAGGCAGGGACGTTTCTTATTGCGGCGCTTGCCACCCGCGGCGAGATCACAGTTTTAAACGCAAATCCCGATCATTTGCCAAACTTCATCAGCAAACTGCGTGACGCTGGGGCCGAACTGGACGTCGCCGGCACGCGCATTCGCCTGTCCGCAAAAAATGGTGTCAAAGCAGTAGATTTCACGACGCAGCCATTCCCCGGTTTTCCGACGGATTTGCAGGCGCAGATGATGGCGATGCTCTGCGTAGCGGAAGGGACCAGCGTGATCCGCGAATCGGTGTTTGAGAACCGGTTCATGCAGGTTGCCGAACTCGTGCGCATGGGCGCGACAATCGGGATTGAAGGGAATTCCGCGACTGTAAAGGGGGTGCCGGCGATGTCGGGCGCGCCGGTCATGGCGTCTGATCTGCGCGCCAGCGCCGCGTTGGTGATAGCGGGCCTTGCCGCGTCGAAAGGAGAAACTTCCATTGCCCGCGTCTACCATATCGATCGCGGTTATGAACGAATCGAGGAACGCCTCGCGAGCCTGGGCGCGGATATCGAGCGCGTCCAGGAATAGTGCGCATGACCACCCACTAAGTGGTACGGGACACTCACCGGGCAGGAATGATGAAGCGCTATTCAATATCATCTGACGCGGACTATGCGGCAATCACCCGCGAGATCGAGCGAGGCGCCGACGCGGACCCGGCGGATTCCTCTCAGGCGGAACGGTTCTCGGCAACAGCCAGTATAGTTGCCGCCGTGCGAGATCGCGGCGATGAGGCCGTTGCAGAATTTACAGAACGCTTCGACAAGGTTTCGCTGGACCCTTCGCAGTTTGAAGTCGGCGCATCCGAGATTGATGCAGCAGCTAACCAGGTTTCGCCGGCCGTGCGTTCAGCTCTCGGGCGCGCCCATGAAAACATCACCGCATTTCATCAGAAAAACCTCCGGCAATCATGGGAAGAAATTTCGCCAGACGGCTCCATACTCGGACAACGGCTCACACCAATAGAAAGCGTTGGCCTCTACGTGCCGGGCGGCACAGCGTTTTATCCGTCGTCCGTACTAATGAATATTGTGCCCGCACGGGTCGCGGGTGTCCGCGAAATTATTATGGTGTCGCCGCCGTCGTATCAGGGCGGGATACATCCGTTGGTGTTGACCGCCGCGAAGATTGCCGGCGCTTCCCGCGTATTTCGCATCGGGGGCGCGCAAGCAATTGCCGCACTCGCGTACGGGACGAAGACGGTTCCCGCTGTGCTGAAAATCGCGGGGCCCGGCAACGCTTACGTAACGTTAGCGAAACGGATCGTCTCGATCGTTTGCGATATCGACAAGGAAGCAGGACCATCGGAAGTCGTCGTGTTGGCCGATGACCGCGCGAATCCACGCCAAGTTGCCCTGGAATTGTTGGCGCAGGCGGAACACGACGAGGACGCGCGTGCGATACTGGTCGCGTTGTCCAATGGCATGGCCGACGCCGTGACCGCTGTAATGGAAACCGAATTAAAAACCCTTCCGCGCGCGAAAATTATTCGAAGCGCGCTTGCGAAACAAGGCACGGCGTACATCGTACGCGATATTGATGAAGCCTGCCGGATCACCAATCTCATCGCACCAGAACACCTCAGTGTTCAAACTGAGAATCCGCGCGCGATCCTGGATCGGATACCAGACGTTGGTTGCGCTGTTCTAGGGGGTGACACATCGGTCGCGGTGGGTGATTATTACGCGGGGCCGAATCATATCCTGCCGACTGGCCGTCGCGCGCGGTTTTCTTCACCGTTGACGGCGGAAGACTTTCGGAAGGTGACCAGTATCATTTCGTTTTCCCACGAACGCATGGGCGTCGTGGCCGATGACATTATCGCGCTCGCCAACGCCGAGCAGTTGCAGGCCCATGCGCGTGCAGTGGAGATTCGCAAATGAAATACGCGCGGGAAATGCTACGAGAAGTCGAGGGGTACGTGCCCGGCGAACAACCCAAGATGGCGGGCATTGTAAAACTTAACACGAATGAGAATCCTTACCCGCCATCGCCGCGCGTCCTGCAGGCGGTCCGGGAAATCTCGACGGAACTGATTCGCAAATATCCTGATCCCGGTTCCGTCCGGCTGCGCGAGGCAATCGCGTCACGGTTTGGATACGGCGGGCCCGACTGGGTTGTCGCGGGCAATGGGATGGACGATGTGCTGGCGATGGCTATTCGCGCATTTGTTGATCCCGGTGATACGATCGTGTCGCCATATCCCACCTATACGTTGTACGAAACGTTAAGCGCGCTGCACGGGGCAACGTTTCAGGCCGTGCAGCTTGATGGGGAATTTGAACTTCCGGAGGAAATCCATGGTGTAAAGGCGCGCATGATCTTTATCCCGCGGCCCAACGCGCCAACCGGTGTCGCGTCGCCGATCCGCGCGATGGAACGGCTCTGCCGCGAATTCGCGGGTCTGGTCTTCATTGACGAAGCGTACGCGGATTTTTGCGGCGATACCTGCATCGACTTTCCGAAGCGGTTTGAAAATGCAATCATTGGTCGTACCTTCTCCAAGTCTTACAGTCTTTGCGGACTGCGGCTCGGATACGCTATTGCCCGGCCCGAAGTTATCGCCGAGTTCATGAAAGTCCGCGACTCATACAATGTGAACGCCGTTGCGCAATTGGGTGGCCTCGCCGCATTTGAAGACACCGATTACTTTCAATCTTCCGTCGCGCGCATCAGGAAAAACCGTGACTGGTTGACCAGCGCCCTTCAAGACGCCGGTTTCCGCGTTCCTCCTTCGCAAGCGAACTTTCTGTTGGCGCAGTGGAAGGGAACGCCTCCGGCGCGCGAGATATTCGCGGCGTTGCGTGAGCGAGCCATAATCGTGCGTTATTTTGACGCGCCACGGTTACAGGATTCCCTTCGTATTACGGTTGGGAGCGAAGCGGAAATCGAGAAGCTTATTGACGCGCTCCGGGAGATTCTGCCTGCTCCTTCGACATCGTTTTCTGTGTTAGACTAATTCAGACGACAAAGTGCGCAATCGCTCCAAACCTGACCGGAGTTAAAGAGTATGCAAAGTCCAATTTCAATCCAGAATCCAGAATATAAAATCCAGAATTCTCATTTGATCCCGCTATTTCTTTGCTTCGCATCGCTGGCTTTGCAGGGTTGCGTAACGCCCGGCGATGGCCCCCAACCAAACCGCGTGAGCACCGGACAGGAAATAGAGCTTGGCCAACAGATGGCCGCGGAAGTGGAGAAAGAGGAAAAGCGCCTGAACAATCCCGCGATTCAGAAATACGTAAGTGAAATCGGGCAACGCATCGCAAAACAAGCGGACCGGCAAGACGTACCCTATGCGTTCACGGTAATCGACAATCCGGAAACCATCAACGCGTTCGCGTTGCCGGGCGGTCAAATGTACATATATACGGGCCTCATGAAAATGTGTGAAAATGAAGCGCAACTTGCGTCAGTCATGGCGCATGAAATCGGTCATGTTGCCGCCTATCACCACGGCGAGATGATCACCCGCCAGATGAATGCCGAACTCGTCCAGAGCATTCTCGTGGGCCGGAGCAAATCCGAACTGGGCAAAATTACCGGGCAACTCATGGGTGCCGGGGTCGCAATGTGGTTTAGCCGGGGGCAAGAGAACGAAAGCGACACGCTTGGCATGGAGTACCTGTTCCGTGCGGGGTACAAACCGGAAGCAATGGTTGATTTCATGAATAAGCTTGCGAAATACGAACAGGAGAAAGGGGGAGGCGGTCCTCAACCCCGGGTGCTAAAACTGTTTGCTTCGCACCCCGCCACCACGGAGCGGATAGCGCATCTCGAAGCGCTGCTTGCGAAGTATCCAATCGAATTGCGCAACCAGAACCAGAACCATTTTGATCGCTATAAAACCAATGTGCTCGATCAAATAAAGTAGCCTGGCAAAGCCGCATGCCGAGGGACCGCCTGTCACCACTTGATGCGTCCTTTCTATATTTGGACGGTCCCGTCACGTGCAATCAGGCAATTTCAATCAATGTTTTGGATGGTCCAATCGATTTTGATCGGTTTTGCGATGAAATGCGGCGGAAAGTGGGATACATAGATCGGCTGCGCCAGATTCCGGTTTTTTCGCCATTCAATCTTTTTCATCCCACCTGGAATTTTGATCCTACCTTTGATATTCGCAACCATGTTCGACAACTTGATCTTCCTGCCCCTGGCAGTGAAGAACAATTGCGCAATGCCGTGGAAGGTATTTCCCGCATACGGCTTGATCGCAACCGGCCATTGTGGTCGGTCTACGCTATTAACGGATTGTCCAATGATCGATCGGCGTATCTCCTGGTGCTCCATCATGCAATCTCGGATGGAATCGGGTTCGCCCGAATGGCCTCGGTATTTTTCGACACAAGACCATATGTCGATATCGAATCCCGCGAACTTCAGACGATAAAGCCTTTGCCCGGCGGCGACGCCCGGTTATTTTGGGGTGCGGCGGACGCGGTCAGCGCGCTCCCGCGGTTTCTGTCCACGATCGTTAATGGTTTCGCAAAGCTCATTCACGCATTTTTATCGCCGGAGGAAGGCCAGCCGCGCAAACTGCTGCGCAGGTTCCGTTCCGCGCCGGCACTTCGATTGCCGTTTAATGCGCCTCTTTCAGGTCAGCTGTCGTACTCGAATGCGAGTTTCGATCTTCAGGATATCGCGCGAATTCGCGCGAAGCATGGCGGAACAATTAACGATGTGCTGCTCACGATAGTTACGACGGCTGTTCAACGCTACGCATCCGCCGAGGGAATCGAAACTGAAAGTACTTATCTTCGATTACTCGTGCCCAGTAATGTGCGGTCTGACGACACACAGGAAACGCCTGGCAATTTTGTCGCCATGTCACCCGTGCTTGCACCGTTGGGCGAAATCCCCGTATCTGAACGGCTCCAGATGATCAGCGGCTATACCCAGGCCATGAAACAGTGTGGACTTGCCAAGCTGATAAGCCTGTCGATTACACTTTCGCAATCGATGCTGACTCCGCCCATTTCCCGTCTTGCCCACCGTTTGTTTGCATCACCCTGGTTGCAACGCAAGATGAACAGGCCGAATACACCGCCCTCCTTCAACCTCGTTGTGACGAACGTGCCGGGTCCGCCCATGCAAACCTATATTGCCGGACAGAAAATCGTCGATATCAGTGTGTTAGTTCCGCTTTTGCCGTCCATTGGACTTGTTTGTGGGGGGCTTTCGCACCAAGGGAAACTGAGCGTCACTTTCACAGGCGACAAAAAACTTGTGCCGGACATCGATGCGCTTTCCTCGTACTCGCATGACGCCTTTCGCGAGCTTCTCGAGGCTTGAGAGAGCATCAGAAAGCCTCGATGCTTCTAAAGCCTCTCATTAGTTTGTGAAACTTCTGCCGTAATGAAGTGTATCAAGGGCATCCGGGGGTTCGTCACTCTATTACCAACCACGTATTACCATTGGCTGGCACGTCGACAGGAATTTGGACGTTGTATTCGCGGTCGAGAGAATATTTTCTTACGCTACCCTCCTGCTCACGAACGCGGGCGGTGCGAGAAACGCCGGTATAGTAGAGGGGGAGGGTCATCATCTTCTTCACCGAATGATTGAGTGGATTGAAAACCATCGCCAGTCCGCGTGGCGTAGTTTCCGGATTCACATGAAGGATACAGTCGAGGTCGCAACCATCGGGGCGGCGCACGTGAATAATGTCGGATTCGAGAATCTCGCGGTATTTTTTGAAAAAGTCTATCCAGTGTTTCACGACGGCCCTGGTTTCCTCCGTGTCGTACCAGCGCGTGCCGCGGTAGCATGCCTGGACGCCGGCGCCAAAATTTTGGGCGAGGTGCGCACTGTAGGCGTCGAGATGCTGTGACAAGGGTTCGAGCGTTGCGTCAGCTCCTCCTCCCTGATATTCGACCAAGGGAACGAACATCCAACCCATTGTTGGTGTCTTCTGCCAAGTGCCATCGAAAATGTTTTGACGTCCCAGCACGAGTTGTCGATCTCGCGGCAACGACCAGTTGACCTCGCGGTACCCCATGCCAGTCTTGTTGGAACCGCTGAGCATGTACCAGTCGGGAACGTTCAGAAATGTTCCGCGCGCGAAAATCGCGGTAGAGTCCGGAGATCGATTGGTATTGCGTCCATAGCGAATCGTTCACGCCGGCGTGACCCGGATGCGTTGTAGATGCGCAAAGATCGCCGGGATATGAACCGTCGTGCTCCAGTAAATCCATGCCGGTCAACTCGATGAATCTTTTCACCTTTCGAAAGTAGTCCCGCCCCCATTCGCTTCCAAGACAAGGAGAATTTTCAAATATCGCGTTACCCGTCTTGCCGGTGACTGGACTGACAACGTCATCCTTTTCACTAATTTTGCGGCTGGCAAGCAGGGAGTATCCTCCGAGTTCGATGCCTTTTGAATGCGCATAGTCAACGAGATTCTTCATCTGCGCAATGTACGCGGGGTCCTCGTTCTCCATGTCCAGTCCACTGCCAAAACTTAGAATCGCCATCTCCGCGCCCACGTCCGCACACTGATCAATTGCGAGACGCACGGACGCCGGGTCTGATTGGCGCACGTGCAACATGATTGGGTTCTCGGTTATCCATGGAGCGAGAACACGGTACATGCGCCGGACGGACAGTCCTTTCCGTTCCCGTTCGGTGGTGTCGGGAATCAACTCAAAGGTGCGGAAAGATTTAAACGTTCCACCAGGTGCAATGGCGGCATCCGGACCGATCGGTAGCCGGCATTCCATCAACACTGGGCTATTTAATGTGTAGTTCACCTGCGTCGTATATTGCGGATCGGGCGACCAATAGACCGTGCGCCGCGCTTCCGCGGGCTCCGCGCCACCAAATCCAAAATCTGTTTCGATGTGAATATTTGGAAGATTCGGATGTTCCCGGGAATCAACATCAGACTCGTATTCGACTGCTGCAAGAATTTCGCTGACGAACGCAGTCAATTGGACCGGCTGAACGCCGCTATTGTGAACGGAAATCCATTTTGACAACACCGGAATCCCATCGTACATTTCGTAGTGGACCGATACCGTGATTCCGGGTAACCTGCCTTTGGGCGGAGCGAAATGAAACGTGACAGACGCCCCTGGCGGTGGCCATTCCAGATCGGCGGCATGGCGCGCCCGCTTCCACGGAAACCGTTCCCGTGTTTCACCAGCCTCGACACGGGTGAAATAAAACGCATTTTCATCGGCCGTCAATGCATCTACCCATTCAGGCTTCAGATAGGCATAGTCCGGTTGGCCCAACAGCCCTCCGATGTCGAAGCGCTCGCCATTCATAACAATCGCTGCTTCCGGCTTTACCCCGCGAATGACGGGAGAGCCCGTCATTAGATTGTCGAACGCCACGGTCGCCGCGTTTGGAACAATGCGCCAGACCCTGCGAATCAGACCGTTAGACATTACGATTTCTTTTGAACGCGTATCTTTATATACGCCAGCCTTTGTTCGAGGTGTCGCGATAAGCCAATCCCGTTCAATTTGTTCATGAGAAGCGTTTATAGGGGATAGATTGGGCAGGATCGGGGAATCCGCTCCTACTTGACATACCGACCAAAGTGTAAACAGAATCGCAGGGCAGCGTTTCATTTAGGTATCCACCACTTTCATGTTGACGCCGCGTATCTGAACGGCTGTTGGAATAGAAGTATGGCCCATTTCCGTTCACTCTGTACTCTTTCGTTCGTGCAATGAACAATACAAACAGGATTGGACAAGATCAATGAACCGATCAATTCTTGCCGCGATCGTTTTGGTGGTAATGGCAGGTGTGCAGTTTGTTCTCGCGGATGCAGCGAAAGCACCTGCCGGGGAAAAGGACATCGACCAGATTGCGGTTGACGCATATATCTACACATACCCGCTCGTCGTGATGGACGTCACACGGCGAAGCATGAGCTTGCCGATCACGGTAGCCGGTATCGGCCCCGTGAACTCGTTTAACCATTTGCGCGAATTTCCCAAGGCCCAATTCAAATCAGTCGTCCGGCCAAACTTCGACACCCTTTACTCCTCGGCATGGCTCGATCTCGCGAAAGAACCGGTTATTGTGACAATACCCGATACAGCGGACAGATATTACTTGTTGCAGATGCTTGACATGTGGACCGACGTTTTCGCAGCACCGGGCAAACGCACGATAGGGACGAAAGGCGCCACGATAGGCATCGTCCCGCTGGGCTGGTCTGGAACACTGCCCTCGGGCATTGAGAAGGTCGAAGCGCCGACTCCGAACGCCTGGATCATTGGCCGGACTCAAACCAATGGCGAAGACGATTTTTCCGCGGTGCATAAAATCCAGGATGGTTATACTGTTACCCCGCTTTCAAGATGGAGCGTTACGGGCGAATCTCGGAAAGAAAACGGCCAGCCCAGCGAAAATAATGAGGTTGAGCCAACGGGAAAACCGGAAGCGATGACCGCGGAAGAATACTTCACATATGCCGCGAACTTGTTGCGGGCGAATCCTCCGCATGCATCCGACAGCGCCATCCTGGTTCGCTTGGAACGCATTGGCCTCTCTCCAGACATCGATTTCGATTTCGTTAAACTTGATCCAGCCATCAAACAGGCATTGGAAAACGCCCCTGCTTCGGGATTAAAACTCATTCAGGAAAAAGAACCCGCCGTCTCCCGCATTGTAAATGGCTGGCGGTTGAACAATGAGACAATGGGCGTGTACGGAAATGACTATCTAAAACGCGCCATTATTGCGAAGACCGCGCTCGGCGCCAATATACCAGAGGACGCCGTCTATCCGATGGCGTTTGTCGATGGCGACGGCGCCCCATTGAACGGTGAGAACCGGTACGTGCAGCACTTTGAAAAAGATGGACTGCCACCCGTGGAAGCGTTCTGGTCGATTACGTTGTATAAAGAGGATGGCTTCCCCGCCGACAACAAGGCCAATCGATTCGCCATCGGCGATCGCGACGCGCTAAAGTTCAATCCTGACGGATCGCTTGATATCTACATTCAACACGAGAGCCCCGGCGAAGAGAAGCAATCGAACTGGTTGCCTGCGCCCGATAATTCGTTCAACCTCACCATGCGCCTGTATTGGCCCAAAAAAGCCGTGCTCGACGGCGTTTGGGCGCCACCTCCGGTGAAGCGGGTTGAGTGAGTTGCAGGTCGCTTCGCGGGACTGGCTCCTCGTTTCGGGCGCACCTGTACCCCGGTGAGTTTCGCATCAGTTTGCGGTGGCCCGCGGTGCAGCGGTAGTCTAGCGCGCTGGACGCGTTATCGATGACGAAACCCCAAAGTAACTCCACATCCATTGCCTGGCGCTATGCGTTTGGGGTTGGCGTGCTTGCGTTTGCCCTGTATGCATCCAGCATCTCATTCGGCTTTACAGGGTACGACGATAATGACTACGTAACTGACAATCCCTACGTGCAACGTGGTGTTTCGGGCGAGTCAATTGTATGGGCGTTTACGACGGGGCATGCCGCGAATTGGCATCCCGTAACGTGGTTGTCGCATGCCATGGATTGGGAAATCAGCGGCGAAAGACCGTGGATGCACCACGTAACCAACGTGCTGCTTCACGCGGCCAACAGTTCATTGTTGTTTCTGCTCCTATACCGCTACACCGGCGCGCTATGGCCCAGTCTGTTCGCCGCCGCGCTGTTCGCCGTCCATCCGATAAACGTGCAGAGCGTCGCGTGGGTTGCCGAGCGCAAGAACGTGCTAAGCACTTTCTTCGGCTTGGCGTCGCTGATTGCGTATTCGGAGTACGCAACACGGCGCAGCATCCCGATGTACTGCGCGGCGGGTGCATTCCTGGCCCTCGGGCTCATGTCGAAACCCATGCTCGTTACCTGGCCATTCGTAATGCTGTTGTTGGACTATTGGCCGCTCCAGCGAATTGCGGCATCCACTCGGCCATTCAGCCCGTTCCTGCGCGAAATGTCGAAGTACGCGGTGGAGAAGGTTCCATTTTTTATTCTCGTACTGTTATCGTCGGTCACGACCTATCTTGTCCAGGCCTCTGCGGGTGCGATGGGGGAGGGCGCGGGAGTTCCCATGCTCTATCGTGTCGGGAACGCGGTCATAGCGTATGCCGCTTATCTTGGCAAAACAAGTTGGCCGTTTGGTTTTGCAGCGTTCTATCCTCATCCACTCGGCATGTTTCCCTTGTGGAAAGTCGCCGTTTTAGGAGTGTTTCTGCTTGCTATTGCCGGTGTTGTGATTCAGCAGAGCGCTAAACGCCGGTACCTTTTTGTCGGCTGGTTTTTGTACGTGGGCACATTGGTGCCGGTGATCGGTATTGTGCAAGTCGGAGCGCAGTCGATGGCCGACCGCTATGCGTACGTGCCTTTGATTGGTATTTTCATCGCCATCGCATGGACATTGAACGAACGCGCGTATCACAAACGTGCGCTGCTGTGGCTCGGCGTGGCAGTGGTCGCGGCGCTTGGCCTCCGCACGGCGGTCGAACTTCGTCATTGGCGAAACGGCATCACGCTTTGGGAACACGCCACAGCGGTCACCAGCAATAACTATATCGCCCACAATAACCTAGGGACAGCCTACAAAAAGGCGAAAATGCTGGACGAAGCTGTCCCGCATTTCGTTCGGTCGCTCGAGATCAGCCCGAATCACGCGGGCGCCCTCATCAACATGGGCCAGGTCCTGTTGGAGCAAAACCGGGTCGAACAAGCGATTCAGACATTGGAAAAGGCAGCGCAGTCCGCAACCCGGAACCCCGAAGTCCGTTTTACGCTGGCTTCCGCATATTTCCGAGGTCAGCGATTCGATAAAGCCATGGAACAGGCGATGTTGGCGCAGTCGCTGGACCCGAGCGATCCAAAGGTATACAACCTGTTGGGCATCATTTCCGACGTGCAGGGCCGTCGAGAAGACGCAATCCGATATTTCCAACAGGCGCTCGCGATAAGTCCGGGGCTTCGCAGTGCAGAAGTGAACCTCGAACGTTTGTGGTCAAGAAAACCGGCGGGATAAATTTCCCTTCGCGTGACGCCGGATTTGGGGTATACTGGCTTGCCTTGGGGAATCGAGTAGTTACGGAGACGGGACAGGTGATTGGCCGGTCGACGAGCCGACTCATTTTGCGTGAATTCCAGGAAGCGGACTGGAGTGAAGTCCATGACTACTCCTGCGATGCGCGCCTGACGTATTACCTCAATTGGGGTCCAAATACGGAAGAGCAGACCAAGGGATTCATCAGGCGCGCCATCCGCCACCAAGGCGAAATCCCCCGCACGTATTTCGAACTCGCCATCGTCCACAATGGATCGGATCGCATCGTGGGCAACTGTCGGCTTGTGTCCATGGTACACCGGGATCGGTCGAGCGAAATGCACTGTATTATCCGGCGCGAAGACTGGGGCAAGGGCTTTGGGTCCGAGGCAATAGGCGCACTGCTGGCGCTTGGATTCGAAGATTTCAAACTCCACCGGATATTTTCGGTCGTCGACCCCGAAGATGCGGTGAGCGCGCGCGTCCTCGAGAAATGCGGGTTCCAGCGCGAGGGGCATTTGCGCGAGCATGTATGGGTGAAAGGGCAATGGCGCGATTCTCTGTTATATGCGATACTGGATTATGAGTGGGCGCAGCTCAACGGAAAACCGATCGAACTTGAGTTCGGCGACCCGGTGGTTTGATTCCCATGAGGAGGATTTTAGCGATGCGAACGCTTTTCAAAGCCGGTGTGTTC
>JAWXCN010000232.1:0-19322 GCA_034408725.1 Candidatus Hydrogenedentota bacterium | reverse complement strand
GAGTTTGAGATTCGTTCGATATGAAGTTTGGAAATCAGACCTTACATCCCCCTAAATCCCCCTTCAAAGGGGGACTTTGAAGATCGGATTATGCGTGTGCCTTTTGCCTAGGATTTGGGATTCATGACACTAGATCGGACTCGTTTAATACTCGCACGTTGCGTTGTGTCGTTCGTAAGTGCGCACGCGCTGCATGGGTTCGCCTTCAATGTGACACGTAAAACAAACAGGCTGCTTTGCAACTTTCGTATGCTTCTTCGATGATTGCGCGTGTACGTCGTGGCACGTGGTGCAGGTCATTTTCATCTCGCCGTTGATCGCAACGTCCCGGGTGATCCAGCGTATGTGCCCATCACCGGGATTTTCTTTGGCGATTCGTTCTCGCGACAGGTCCGCCTGAAAATCCTTGAATAAATTGTCTCCCGGCACGAAATTGTTTGGGAACGGGAACCCCGTGCTGCGTGAGGCGCCACCGCGCAAGTGGCAGGCGCCGCAGATCGATATTTCGACCTCTGGCAATGTTCTTGCCTTCTTCGCGAGCAACATCAACGCACCGTCCTCCGTGTGCTCGGGCACCATGACGCCGTGGCACGTGTGGCAATCGAGCGATAACATCTGAAACGTCTTCGCGGCGCTATCCACGCCGGAAGTGTGGCAACCCGCGCAACGTTCGCCAAAGTGCGCCGCGCGCCACTCTCCACGAGCTTGCCTATTCGTATCGCGCCAGGCGTTCTCGCGCAAGGACCATTTCGCATCGTGAATGCCCATTGCGCCATACGACTCCGAACGTTTCAAAAAACGCAGCACCTCGTTGCGGCCGAGAACCAGTTCCGCGCCATTCACAATCTCGCGCAACTGTTTCGCTCGAACTTCATCATCGATCCCGCGAATCGTCGTCGCGTGCCGGTTCGTCTGCCAGCTTGGGCCAATCGAAGTGCGATGACAGAACAGGCACGTGTTGCCGTCTTCGTAAACCGGGACCGGCTTGCCGGCGTGGTCGCTGCCCCATGCCGCCGGATCGCGCGTTGCTTGTTCTTGCGCTATTGCCGCGAGCAGAAACACGCTAAACATAAGCACGCAACGCTTCGTGTTCGTAATCAATTTTCTTTTGCAGGCGCTGTTAATTTCCTACGCGTTTTCCGCCCGCACCCATCCATGCGCCGCGTTATCGCGTAGCACGCCTTGCTCGACATACGCCGTCTTCAACTTGCTCAGCGTGTCCTTCGGGAAGTTGGTGCGCGCGGCAGTTACATCAACGCCGTAAATCTTCGCGGCGTTCAATCCGAAAATTTTTGCCTTATCTTCATTGGTCAGTTTCTTATAGCCAAACTTCTCGCACATTTCGTCGGAGATTTCGAGGCGTTTGAACGCGTCGATTACCCACTGCGGCGAGCCCCACCAGAGGCAATCCGTGCCCCAGATAACGTGGTCCACGCCGTAGTGTTTTACGTTCTGGCCGATGAGATGTTGGGCGAGTTGCGGATGCACAATCGCGAGCGTGCCGAACGCGGAACCAATTTCGCAGTAGACGTTGTTCATGTCTGGATTGCGCTTTTTGATCGCCATCAGCTCGCGATGCCACTCGAAATCCCCAGATTCCGGGTTGAACGTGCCGTCTTTGTCGAACTCGGGTTCGCCGGGGCCGTGTTTCATTGCGGAGTGGTAAACGATGAACGAGATGTCCGGATGCGCGAGCGCGGCCTTCTCGACGTCGGCGGGATGCGCAAAATGGCCAAGCGTGCGCGACTGCGACGAATAGCCTTTGTGGATACTGAAGATTTTCATCCCCAGCTCCTTCGACTTTTCGTAAAACGGATAGGTCATCGCTTCGTCGTCGAGCCGGAACCCATCACCCGATCTCGCAGGGTCCATGTGGCAATACCATTTCCACGAATCGATCTTGTACTGCTTCACCTCGCGTTCCATCTGCTCGAACAACTCGTTGAACGCGGGTTTGTTAGCGGCCTTGTCCCAGTAATGGTTTGGCGCGCAGTTGCCCTGGCACAGTGCGCGCTGCGATCCCGCGATGTTGTTGAGTTCCTGTTTGCGCTCCGACATCAACCAACTGGGCAGCAACCCGAGCGCTCCCGGAGAACGGCTTTTCCCTTCGAGAATCGCGCCATCCGCGCCGCGGTTGATCTCCTTGCCCGGCACGCCGGAGATGCAAATCATGCCGGTCTCGCTGTCCAGGAACATTTCTTTGACGAAATTTTCGAAGCTGTACGCCTCGGGATCGTCGCTGAGTTCGAATCCCATGCTGCGGATGAACGGTGCGCTGCGGAAGCCGAGATTGAAGCCGTTCGTGAAGTGCGTCTGCACGTCGAACACGAAGTACTCGCCCTTCGGCCACTTCTCCTCGTATGCGCCTTTTTCGATCGTCTCCGCTTCGGCGACGTTCCAGTAGTTTCCGTACACCATGTTGCTCGCCATGAATGCCGTGGCGATGCCCATTGAGCTGCTGAGAAATTCGCGCCGTTCCATGCCGAGCTTTTTCGATTTCTCGGTTGCAAGTTCGCCAAGAAGGTGTTCCATTTGCGCTTGCTGTTTGGTCTGCGGACGCGGAATGAATTCTTCGTTTGACACGACCTGAGTCGGGATGGGGCTGTCCACGCCTTTTTGCCGATCGCGATGCCATTTCGGAACCCACATGACGCAGCCCTCCTCAGTAGTAATCCGGCCCAGATGAATGACGAAGTGTCGATTGTGCGGGATTCCCGCAGGTTGTGCAACCGTTTCGCGGGCTGATACGGTGGAGCCTTCGGGGAGTCTGCCATGCCGGAAACGTTCACGTATCGTGTTATCGAAGGATGCAGCGTCAAACTCGATGTCTACCGGCCCGGCGGTCCATCGCCCGCACCCATCATTATCTGGATTCACGGCGGCGCGCTGATCGGCGGGGGGCGCAACTCGATGCAGGCCGTTGTGCGCGCGCTGCTCGCGGACGCGGGGTTCGCGCAAGTCTCGATTGACTATCGCCTGGCCCCGGAAACGAAGTTGCCTGACATCATCGGCGACGTGCGAGAGGCTTTTCGCTGGGTGACGGAGGATTTCCCCAGGCAGTGCAGTGTGGACCCGAACCGTTTCGGCGTCATTGGAGGGTCTGCCGGTGGGTATCTCACGCTCATGACAGGATTTGCGGTAGCGCCACGACCCAGGGCGCTGGTTTCGCTCTATGGCTATGGCGATATTACCGGACCGTGGTATAGCGCGCCGGATGCCCACTATCTCAAGAGCCCGCTCGTGACGGAGGAAGAAGCGCGCAGTGTGATCGGCGCCCACCCCGTTTCCGAGCAAATTCCTGGCGGGCCGGACCGCTTCCGGTTTTATTTGTGGTGCCGGCAGAATGGACTATGGCCGAAGGAAATCGCCGGGTTCGATCCAAAGACCGAGGACGCAGCATTTACGCCTTTTTCGCCCGAACGCAACGTAACACCGGAATACCCCCCTACACTTTTGCTGCACGGCAACGCGGATACCGATGTGCCATATGAGCGGTCGGTGGACATGGCTTCGGCCCTGCAACGGCAAGGGGTTACGCACGAACTGATCACCATTGACGGCGGCCCTCACGGGTTCGACGGCAAAGTGAAATTGAAGAACTGGCCCGCAATGAACGATACGCCTGAGAGCAAAGCCCTCTTGCGAGCAGTGGAATGGTTCAAAAAGTACGTTTGAGTCGTAAGTCTTTTCTATGCAGTGTCTTGGAGTGTTGTGAAAATGGAATGGAATCGCTGAATTGAACGATGAGACGTGGACGTTGTGGACCAAGTGGACCGATCAATGAAAATCTGTGCAACGAACTTCCTTCGGTCCTTTGAGTGCTGCTGGACTGTGTTCCCTCGCCAAAACCATGCAACCTTCCGTTTGACTTGCTTTTCCGCTGTATGGCATCATTTGACCCAAATAAGATGAAGAGGCGAAAAAGCGTGAGACACCCGCGCAAGACATGGGTATTTTCACCACACGCGCGGTGACCAACGGGCCGGAAATCCTGGCCCCGCCCCCCACGGTTTTACACCTCCTGATGGTTCTTATTGGTGCGTATGGTTCCGGAATTTGCCCGGCCACGGGTTCGCGGCCATTCCGTGTAGTTCACTAAGCGAAAGGGTTATGGGGTTATGGCTACCAAAGTTGGTATCAATGGGTTCGGCCGCATCGGCCGTAATGTGTTCAAACTGTTGCTCGAGCATCCGGAGTTCGACGTCGAGGCGATCAATGACCTCACCGATCCCAAGACGCTCGCGCACTTGCTCAAATACGACAGCACGAACGGCGTGTTCAAAGGCACGGTCACTTCGACGGACGACTCGATCGTCGTGAACGGTAATCCCGTGAAGGTGTACAAGGAAAAGGACCCGTCGAACCTGCCCTGGGGCCAGATTGGCGTCGAGTTGGTGGTTGAATCGACCGGGGTGTTCACGACAAAAGAGAAGTGCATGCTGCACATCAAGGCGGGCGCGAAGAAGGTGTTGCTAACGGTACCGCCGAAGGACGCGATTGACGCGGTGATCGTGATGGGCGTGAACGACGACACGTTGAAGCCAACGGACCAGGTCGTTTCCAACGCGAGCTGCACGACGAACTGTCTTGCGCCGATGGCGAAAGTGTTGCACGAAAATTTCGGCATCAAGCGCGGCTGGATGACCACCATCCACGCGTACACCAATGATCAGAGCGTGCTCGACATGCCGCACAGCGATCTGCGCCGCACCCGTGCCGCCGCGGTGAACATCATTCCCACAACGACGGGCGCGGCCCGCGCGGTCGGCGAAGTGTTGCCCGAGTTGAAAGGCAAGCTCGATGGCATCGCGATGCGCGTTCCCGTGCCGGACGGCTCGGTGACGGACCTGGTGGTCGAGCTGAACAAGTCCACGACACGCGACGAGATCAATGCCGCGTTCAAGAAAGCCGCGGACGGAAACTTGAAAGGCATCATGCAGTATTGCGAAGACCCGATCGTGTCGAGCGACGTCATCGGCAATCCGTTCTCGAGCATCATCGATTCGAAACTCACGAACGTCATGGACGGCAACTTCGCGAAGGTCGTGTCGTGGTACGACAACGAGTGGGGTTACTCGAACCGTTGCGTCGATTTGCTCAAGAAAATGAAGGCGTAAAGCATTACAACCACGGAGACACGGAGAACACGGAGATTTTTCTGAACGCTTTCTTGATTCCTCCGTGATCTCCGTGTCTCCGTGGTTAGAATAAAATTTATGAACAAACTCACTATTGAAGATCTCGACCTGAAGGGCAAGCGCGTCCTGATGCGGGTCGATTTCAATGTGCCGCAAAACAAGGACGGATCGGTGCGGGACGACACGCGGATTCGCGCGGCGCTTCAGAGCATCAACTACGTGCGTGAAAACGGCGGCAAGCTGATTCTGATGTCGCACCTTGGCCGGCCGGAAAAACCGGAGATCATCGCGAAGAACGCGCTGCTGAAGATGGACCCCATTGCGGCGCGGTTGAAAGAACTCGTTGGCGGAAACGTCACGAAGGTGAACGACATCGTTGGACCGGAAGTGGAAGCCGCGGTGAATGCGATGCGGCCCGGCGATATTGTCGTGCTGGAGAACACGCGCTTTCACAAGGGTGAGACGAAAAACGACGAAACATTATCGAAGCAACTTTCCGCGCTTGGCGACGTCTACGTCAGCGATGCGTTCGGGAGTGTGCATCGCGCGCATGCGTCCACCGAGGGTGTGTGCAAGTTCATGCAGCAGAGCGCCGCGGGATTTCTCGTCGCGAAGGAAATGCAGTATTTTACGAAGGTCCTGAACAATCCTGATCGCCCGCTGACCGCCATTCTCGGCGGCGCGAAAGTGTCCGACAAGATTACGGTCATCGACAATTTGTTGAATCTGGTCGATACGCTGATCATCGGCGGCGGCATGGCGTATACCTTTATGAAAGCGCAGGGCTACGAGATCGGCAATTCGTTGCTGGACGCCGGCGGCCTCGACACTGCCAGGGACGTCATGTCGAAAGCGAAAGAAAAAGGCGTCGCATTGTTGCTCCCGATTGACACGGTTGTGGCAGATGCGTTCTCGAACGATGCAAATACAAAGATCGTCGGGCTGGGTGAGATTCCCGCAGAATGGGAAGGCCTGGACATCGGCCCGAAGACGATCGAATTGTTCAGTGACACGGTAAAGAAATCCAAGACGGTCGTGTGGAACGGTCCGTTGGGCGTGTTCGAGTTTGAGAAGTTCGGCAAAGGCACGCGCGCAATCGCGGACTTGCTGGCGAGTGCGCCCGGCATCATCAGCGTGATCGGCGGCGGCGATACTGCGGCCGCGATTGTGCAGTACGGGTTGGCTGATAAAATGTCGCACGTCTCCACCGGCGGCGGCGCGTCGCTGGAAATGTTGGAAGGGAAAGTGCTGCCGGGTTTGGCCGCGCTTACGGATAAGTAGAGTTAATAAGGTTTTTGAGCACGAACATGGGATCGCGTTCCCAAGTCGAAACTTGGGAACGAGTGTACGAAGATCGATTACGATTACGAGTTGGGATCGCGGAAGTGGTTTCCGCGATGGGCAGTATGTACCCGGCGCTCGGTCGAGCAACCTCACCGATGCCGCTACTGGGCCCGGGCGAACGAAAGGAATGGTGAACCATGTCGACGCTGAACAAAGAACGTAAGACCGAAATTATCAAGACGAATGCGAAGCACGAGAGCGACACTGGGTCGGCGGAGGTGCAGATTGCGTTGCTCACTGCGCGCATTAATGACCTCACGGAGCATTTCAAGACGCACGCGAAGGATTTCGCGGGCCGCCGGGGACTGCTCAAGTTGGTGGGCCGCCGCCGCAATCTTCTGAACTACGTGCGCGAGCAGAACGTCGAACGATACCGCGCGCTGGTGAAGAGCCTGGGTCTGCGCAAGTAACCGACTTTGATCGGACGGATCGCGCAGGTCCGTCCGATCTCAACACAAGCTATAACGAACAGTAGAAATAAAGAAACGTGGAGCGCTCTGGGAGGCGTTCCACCACATCCAAAACGGAGAAAAGAACACAGTATGGTAGAACGTCTCTCCATCCCGGTCGGTTCCACGGAAATTATCCTGGAGACCGGCAGAATCGCAAAACAGGCGCAAGGCGCCGTCCTCGTCACCTGCGGTGAAACGATGGTGCTGTCCGCAATTTGCGTCGCAACCGAACTCAGAGAAGGGCAGGGTTTCTTCCCGCTCACGGTCGACTACCGCGAAAAAAGTTTCGCGGCCGGCCGCATCCCCGGAAACTTTTTCCGCCGTGAAGGACGGCCCAGCGAGCGCGAAGTGCTCGTGTGCCGTCTCACTGACCGCCCTCTGCGTCCCCTGTTCCCCAAAGGTTTCTACAATGAAGTCCAGGTGTTCTCCACGGTCTTCTCGACCGACAACGAGAACAATCCCGACGTGCTCAGCATCATCGGCGCGTCCGCGTCGTTGCACATTTCCAAGGTGCCGTTTGAAGGTCCGATCGGCGCGGTGCGTGTCGCCCTGATCGATGGCGAACTCGTGGTGAACCCGCAGATGTCCACCATGCCTGAGAGCGAACTCGATCTCATCATCGCGGGCACGAAGGACGCCATCACGATGGTGGAAGGCGCAGCCAAGCAGCTCCCGGAAGAGAAGATGCTCGAAGCCCTCGAATTCGGCCACGGCTACGTCAAGCAGATCTGCGCCGCGATTGAAGACTTCCGCGCGCGCGTCGGCATCGAAAAAATGGAGTTCTCCGCACCCGAACAGGATGAATCGCTGATCTCCGACGTAGCGGGTATCGCCCTGTCGAAACTCAAGGCCTTGCTGGCCCCGCAGCAGAAGCAGGAGCGGGCAACCGGTCTGGCCGCCCTAAAGAAGGAAGTGCTCGACGGCCTCAAGGCCAAGTACGGCGAAGAAGTCTATATCCAACGCGAAGAACATATCGCCGGCGTGTTCAGTTCCATCGAGAAAAAAACGATGCGCGAGCAGGTCCTCACTGAAGGTGTTCGCCTGGATGGCCGCGATACGACCACGGTCCGCCCAATCACAATAGAAGTCGGCATTCTACCGCGCGTGCATGGTTCATGCCTCTTCACGCGCGGAGAAACGCAGGCCATCGTTACCGCGACGCTGGGCACAAGCCGCGACGAACAGCGCACGGACGAGTTGTCCGGCGAAGAGTTCAAGCGGTTCATGCTGCATTACAACTTCCCGAGCTGGTCTGTCGGCGAAGTCCGCCGCATCGCCGGTCCAGGCCGGCGTGAAATCGGCCACGGCAAACTGGCGGAACGCGCGGTCGAAGGCATGATCCCGGTCGACGGCGAAAACGAAACGGCGTTCCCGTACACCATCCGCGTGGTATCCGACATTACCGAGAGCAACGGTTCCAGTTCGATGGCCTCTGCTTGCGGCGCGACGCTCGCGCTCATGGATGCCGGCGTGCCCGTCAAAGCGCCGGTCGCGGGCATCGCGATGGGAATGATCAAGGAAGGCGATCGCGTCGCCGTGTTGAGCGACATCCTTGGCGCGGAAGACCATCTCGGCGACATGGACTTCAAGGTGTGCGGCACCGCAAACGGCATTACCGCGTTCCAGATGGACTGCAAGGTGATGGGAGTGCCGCGCGAGGTCATGTCGAAAGCGTTGCACCAGGCGCGCGATGGCCGCCTGCACATTCTTGAGAAGATGCGCGAATGTCTCGCGGAATCGCGCAAGGAAATGTCACCGCACGCGCCCAGAATCATTACCATTCATATACCGGTTGACAAAATCCGTGAGGTCATCGGACCGGGCGGAAAAGTCATCCGCGAAATCCAGCGCACTTCCGGCGCGGAAATCGAAATTCAGGACGACGGCACGGTCAATGTTGCCGCGGTCGATCAGGAGTCCGCGCAGGCGGCGATCAACTGGATTCAAAGCATCACGGCGGAGCCGGTGGTTGGCCAGGTGTATGCTGGCAAGGTCACGCGTATCATGCCATTCGGCGCATTTGTCGCGGTCATGGGCGGCAAGGAAGGCCTCGTACACGTCTCCGAACTCGCCGTAGGTCACGTCAAGGAAGTCACGGACGTGATCGATATCGGCGACGACGTGAACGTGAAAGTGATCGAGATCGACAAAATGGGCCGCGTCAATCTTTCAAAGGTCGAGGCGGACCGCGATCTCGGACTCATCAGCGATGAGGACTGGGCGCAGCGGCGCCCGCGCGAAGACCGCGGCGATCGTGGTGGCGGCGGACGCGGCGGCGACCGTGGCGGCCGTGGAGGTGGAGACCGTGGCGGTCGCCCCGGCGGCGGTGGCGGGCGCGGACGCTACTAGAACTTAATCGACACACACGGCGCTGGGGCAACCCGGCGCCGTGTGAATTATAGCCAATCCATTCCGTCCGGAAAGATGCAACCAAACTTCGTCCGGAATAGAGTGCAGGTACACGTTTCCTATGTCATCACCGTCAATTACACTCGATACTTCTTCGATACACCGGCTCGCGAACGGTCTTACCGTTCTGCTCGAACCGTTGCCCTATCTGCGCACGGCATCCGTAGGCGTTTGGATTGCCGCGGGATCAGGCAACGAAACGGCCTCGCAGGCGGGCATATCTCATTTTCTGGAACATCTTTTTTTCAAAGGCACTGCTACGCGCACTGCGCGTCAGTTGATGGAGAGCATTGAATCCAAAGGCGGCCACCTCAATGCATTCACGTCGCGCGACTACACCTGTCTGTATGCGAAGATGCTGGGCGAGCACGTTGATACAGGAATCGAAATTCTCGCGGACATTGTGAAGGATTCCCAACTTCTGGATTTCGAAAAGGAACGCAACGTCATCCTGGAAGAGATCGCAAGTATCGACGACGTGCCCGAAGACCATGTCCACGACGTATTGACGAAAAATGTCTGGCCGGACCACGCGCTGGGCATGCCCATCACCGGCACCAAAGAATCGATGACGGCGATGTCTTTGGAAGACGCGCGCGCGTATTACCAACATTGGTATCGCGCGGACAACCTTATCGTGTCGGTGGCAGGCGCGTTTGACGCGCCCGCCGTGCTCGCACAGATCGAGCGGGTTTTTGATGCACTGGCCGCCGGAAGGCCCGAACAGCCGGTAGGCGCGCCCGCGTTTACCGCGAGCGTTCAGCAGGTCGACAGCGACATTACGCAAAACCATTTGTGTTTCGCGTTTCCGGGTCCGGGCGTTCACGATGCCCGCCGCTTTGTGTACAACATGCTGTCGAACGCACTTGGCGGGGGCTCGACCTCACGTCTGTTCGAGACCATTCGCGAGCAGGAAGGATTGGCGTATTCCATCTATGGCTACCAATCCACGTTCTGGCGTACGGGCGCGATGGGCGTGTACGCCGCGGTTGCGCCGGAAAACCTGAAGAAGACGTACGAACTCGCGTTTGCGGAAATTCGCAAGCTGCGCGATGAGCCGATCCCCCAGGAAGAGCTTGAACTCAACCGCGAACAACTCAAGGGCAGCGTGCTGATGGCGCTCGAGAGCACCTTCAACCGTATGACGCGCATGGCAAAATCATACATGTACCATGGCCGCATCATCTCCGCGGATGAAATCATCACGGGAATCGAATCCGTCACCGCCGAACAGATTCGACAGCTCGCCGAGGACCGCTACACCCCGGACCAATGCGCGCTGGTCTCACTCGGGCCAATCGATGGCGTGGCGCTCGACGGAGTGCCGCTGTGAGCCGCGTTGTGCAGGTGCAAATCATGCGCGAGCCAGGGACTGATGACTTGCCCTTGCCGGTGTATGAGACCGAACATGCAGCAGGCATGGACTTGCGCGCGGCGGTGACTGACCCGTGCACACTCCAGCCGGGCGAACGTTCGCTCGTGCCGACGGGCCTGCGAATCGCCTTGCCGGAAGGCTTCGAGGCACAGGTCCGGCCGCGCAGCGGCCTCGCGATTAAGCACGGCATTTCGCTGCTGAATTCGCCGGGCACCATCGATGCGGATTACCGCGGCGAGATTCGCGTCATTGTCGCCAATCTTGGCCAGGAACCTTTTACCATCAATCGGGGCGACCGCATCGCCCAGATGATTGTCGCCCCAGTCACCAAGGTTGAATGGGCCGTCGAACAGAACCTCACGCAAACCACCCGCGGTGAAGGTGGCTTTGGGCATACAGGGAAATAACTCTCTCGCTTCCCTGGTCGCGCCTTTAGCACTACGTCAACTCTTCACACTTTCTCACTTTAATCCGCGGAAGTGTGCTAGAATGCTCCGCGTACACACCGGCGGCGCAAAGGGGTGGCACTGTGAGCGACCAAACCAAGCCTGAGACGAGCGGTACTGCCGGTGTGCCCACTCATCCCAGTTATTCGACCACCCATCCTGATAAAGAAACCCTCAAAAAACTCACGGCAGGCTTTAAGCCGGGCGACCTCATTGCTAACCGGTACGAAGTGCAGAAGATGCTTGGGCGCGGCGGCATGGGCATGGTCTACCTGGTGTGGGACCGCGAATTGAAACAGCCCATGGCGCTGAAAACCTTGCTGCCTCAATATCTTTCCAGCAGCCACGCCGTGAAACGGTTTGTACGCGAAGTGAGTGCGGTGCGCCAGCTCGATCATCCGTGCATCGTGCGCATCTTCGACGCGCAACAAGTCGGCTCGATGCTGTATTACACGATGGAATACGTTGACGGTACGAGCCTCTATAAATGGATGAAGAAAAAGGGAAAGCTCGGCCTCGGTTCCGTCGTCCGCATTCTGAGCCTGCTTTGCCACGCGCTCGAACACGCGCATAAATACACCATTCACCGGGATTTATCGCCCGACAACGTCATGGTGCTCGCAAACGGCAACATCAAACTGCTCGATTTTGGGCTGGCCAAGCTCACCAATGTCGAGTCCCAGTTCACGATGATCGGCGTCAGTCTTGGCAAACAGCAATATATGGCGCCGGAACAGCGCATGAGCGCCGCGGAAGTCGACAAACGCGCCGATATTTATTCGCTGGGCGTGATGTTTTATGAGCTGCTCACGGGTCAGTTACCGAAGGGCGATCAAAAAATCACTGACCTGGTCCCGGAACTTACCAGCGAAGCGAACGCATTTGTCGCAAAGGCGTTAGCCAAGGACCCGGCGCAGCGGTACCAGGACGCCCGGGAGTTCCGGCAGGCGCTTGCCCAACTTTATAAATCGTCGACCGGCGTCGCCATTCCGGGCTCCGAAGAAGAACTGGTCCAGCAGCAGACGCCATTGCCGGTTTCCGGCGGAGACCCGACACCGTTACCCGCGGCGCCAGCTCCGGGCCAACGCACGCTTCTTGCGCGGCTAATTGCCGCCATTACCGCCCTTTTTTCCAAAAAGCGGTAGTCGGTACCGGCTTCACCTCTTCTCCGCATTTTTCGCATTTTCACACTAAACTTCCTCATTTCGACACTTAGAGCATCTTGTTTAGCTTACGAGGCATTGACAGATTGCGCATTTCGGGATATTCTAGAATTTGCAGGCAGGTTCGTGGAGGGGCGAAAGCGCCGTCGTTTTCGTCTGGACTTGCAGTGTGGGTGTGGTGTCTTATCAGTGAGGGAAAGTTGTATGAGTGGTAATGGACATCTCAAGGGGCGCGTGAAGTGGTTCAATGATCAAAAAGGTTATGGCTTCATCACGCGTGACGACAGTGCGGACGTCTTCGTGCATCACAGCGCAATCAAGATGGAAGGCTTCCGGACGCTCAGGGAAGGGGAAGAAGTGGAATTCGAGTTGCTGGAGAGCCCAAAGGGCCTTCAAGCCGTGAACGTGTCGCGACCGTAATCCACGCGGAATGCGGCACGGGGCGCGACCCAATGGGGCGGGTCACGCGCCCTGCGAACAATTGAATCCATCGCATTAACGAAAGCTTCCGCCTGCTATACAATGGGGTCATGCGGGCGAGGCTAATGCGAAACACAATGATTGCGGCGGCGCTGCTCATACTCGCGATGCGGGGCGAGACAGCGCCGCCGGTGTTTTCCACTGCGCAGCTCATCGCCCGCATTCCGGCGGAGCAGCTAACTGATCCTGAAGCGCTCGCACGATTCACCGCGCGTGGCGCGCACGGTGTGATCATCCCCGCGCAAGCAACTTCGCTGGAAGCGATCGCTCGAAACCTGCGTCGCCTTGCGGTCCAGCCCGCATTTCTCGAAGTAGACCTGTCCGCTAAAACGGCGCTACTCACAGACGACGGGGCATTTTCTGCCGCCGTCGAATTGTTGGGCGCCGCCGCCGCGCGCGCAACCGCCCTCGAGGTGCAAGGCATTGTCATAAACCTGACAGCGCGCGGCACGAGCCTTGATGGAGATTCCAACCTGTATGACGATGTTCCCGTGTCGCCCTTCGCGCTGGGCGCAAAGGCGCGCGAACTTGGCCGCGAAATGGCAGACACGATTGAGCGGACATTTCCGAGGTGTTTGCGCGGTGTGTACTTCAACGGCGCGACCGTAACGCCGCTATGGTGGGCGTGGCTCGATGGATTCATGGCGCACGCGCGCCAGTCGTCGATGGCGCACACCCTGCTTTTCGTGCATGGCGATGTATCAACGTCTTCCATTGATCACGCGGCACGCATGCGGCTGGGCGATGTTGCGTGGGCGTCATGGATGGACGGCGCGACCGCCGTTCTTTCGCAGGGCAATGGGCTTGCGGGAATCACCTCAAAACTGGACTCGGCGATGTACACATGGGTCGATGCGGATTCTCCGGAGCAGCTCTCGACCGCGACGCCCATCGACGCGCTCCAGCGCATTGGCACGCTCGAACGTGATGGACAACATATCCATGTGCTGCGAAATGAGACCGGCGCAGCCATTGTCGCGCTTGATGGGCTCTCGAGTCCGCTTGTGCTTTCTGAGAGAACAGCGCCGGTGTTCGCAACAAACCTCGCATCAGGCGAACGCAAAGAAATTCTCGCGGTGAACAATGCGCTTCGCGTGGAGCCTTCAACATTTCCCATATTGATAGAAGAGTTGCCGTTGCGCGACTGGGTATTGTCCGCCGCGCTATGGCTGGAACCGGAGGTCGCAGTCGTAGCAGGCGCAACGACGACTCCCATCCGTTTCGGCTGGTCGAATGCAACCAACGCAAGACTTGAGGGCTCGCTTATGATCGTGCCTCCCGGCCGCGCATCGATCCAGCCAAAAGCGCAAACACTCACGCTGGAACCCGGCCAGCGCTATTCCGCACGCGGCACGCTATCCGCCAACGCCAAAGCCGGCGACGCGCTCTCGGCGCGCATGGTCTTCGCCGCGCCGGGCGTCGCGCCGGTGGCGCGCGATTTTTCAGTCGAGGTGTTGCCGCTTACATTGTGGAAACTGGAATGTTATGTCGCGCTCAATCTCCCATTTGTCGCCGGTGACATAGACAGCGACGGCCGTGATGAGATTCTTGGCGTTACTGCCGCGGGCGCCTTGCTATGTGTCAATGCGGGTGGTGGCGTCGCGTGGGAATCATCGCGAAGCGGGTTCTCATTCTCCCCCGCGATTGGCCGCTATTGGAACGGCCAGCGAGTCGTTGCCGCAATCAGCGATACGGCCCTCATATTGCTGGATCAATCCGGTACGGAATCTTGGCGGCGCGAACTAAGAAGCCCGGCTTCGTGTGCGCCGGTGTTCGCGAATTTGAATCCAAAACGCGGAGAGGAACTGGCCGTTGGACTCGAAGACGGGCGCGTTTCCGTTTTGGGGTCCGATAGCAGGGAACTGTGGAGCACGCAGCATGCCGCGCCTGTTGCATATACGGCCCTCGCAGACCGCAACGGGGACATGCGGCATGATGTTGTCGTCGTCAGCGGAAGTCCCGCGCGTGAAATTGCGCTAATCGATCCGATGGGAAACATTGTCTGGAACGTGAATGTTGCCGGCACCGTGCTGGCGCCACCCGCAATTTACAATGACCCTGCGCTAGGTCAAATCATTGCGCTGAAAACGAAACCGGAAAAAATGGTGGTACTGAATGCAAACGATGGCGGGCAACTCCAAGACTATCCCGGCGAATTAAATTTCATCCACCCCCATTCTCGAATTGATTGCGAACTGGACGGCGACACGGCCCGCGAAAGTGTCTACATCGAAGGCGGGTCGATCCTCCGTGCAATCAACGCCCCTGCATAACTGCGCCTTGGAGCGCGGTTGCCGAGCTACCGCTTTCACTTAGGCCACTCCACGCCGTTTCGTTCATTATTATCACACGTCGCAGATGCGCGCGGCCTGTGCGAGCGAGGCAACCGGATCGCGTTCAGGAATGAATTCCTGCGCGAGGTAGCCCTCGAAACCGGTATCCACAATCGCCTGGCAGATCGTCGCGTACTGCAACTCTTGCGTTTCGTCGATCTCGTGACGGCCCGGCACACCGCCCGTGTGGTAGTGGGCGATATGGTCCTTGTTCTCGCGGATGGTGGCGATCACGTCGCCTTCCATGATCTGCATGTGGTAAATGTCGTACAGCAACTTGAAGTGCTCCGAGCCGACCTGTTTGACCAATTCGACGCCCCACGGCGTGTGGTCACACATGTAGTCCTTGTGGTCGCGCTTGCTGTTGAGCAGTTCCATGCAAATGGTCACGCCAAGTTTTTCAGCGAGCGGCGTAATGCGCTTCAAGCCCATTGCGCAGTTTTTCAGGCCGTCCTCGTCGCTCATGCCCCGGCGGTTTCCACTAAACACGATCATGTTCGGAAATCCGTGTCCCGCGATGATCGGCAACAGTTCTTCTGCTTTGGCGACAAAACCATCGTGCAGCTTCGGATCATTCCAACCATCGCTGATCGAATCCGGGCCGCTGCACATCGCGCAGATCAGTCCATGCTTCTTCACTACGGGCCAATCGTCCGGCCCAAGCAACTCGACGGATTTCAGGCCGATGTCCGCGGCCGCTTTGCACAACTCGTCAAGCGAAAGGTCCTTGTAACACCACTTGCACACCGATTGTTTGAGACGGCCCTTCAATGGTTCCGCGGCCTGTTGTGCGGGTGCGCCCTGTGTCAATCCGAGCCCCGCCGCAAGCCCCGTGGCTGTCGCCATGGCGGAGCGCCGCGATACAACCTTATCGATCATGGCCTTCTGCTTCCTTTTGTTACAGACACGCGCAGTTCAATTGACGCGCGGCCTTTACTTCATCCAGGCGTCCGACCGGCGTCGTCTTCGGCGCATCGGCAAGCGCGGCGGGATCGGATTCGATGGTCTTCGCGATCTCGATCATGGCATCGCAAAATGCGTCGAGCGTTTCGCGTGATTCCGTCTCGGTCGGTTCGATCATGATGCTTTCTTTCACCGTCAGCGGAAAGTACACCGTTGGCGCGTGGAACCCGTAGTCAAGCAGCGCTTTCGCAATGTCCAGCGCGCGCGCCCCATTCTTTGCCTGTGGCGCGGCGGTAAACACGCATTCATGCATGAACGGCAAATCGAACGCGGGAGTATACGTGTCCTTCAACCGCGCCCAGATATAATTCGCGTTCAGTACGGCGTTCTCGGCGACTTCGCACAATCCATCCCGCCCGAGGTGTTTCATATAGGCTAGCGCGCGCACGGCCATGCCGAAGTTTCCGAAAAATTGTGACAACCGGCCAATCGATTTCTCCGGCATTTCGAGCGCGAACGCGCCATGCCGTTTCACCACGCGCGGACCGGGAAGATATTTTGCCAGACGTTCGCCGACGCCCACCGGGCCAGAACCCGGACCTCCCATCCCGTGTGGTGTTGCGAAAGTTTTGTGCAGGTTATAGTGCATCACGTCGAAGCCAAGATCGCCGGGCCGCGCTTTCCCGATGATCGCGTTCAGGTTCGCGCCGTCGTAATACAACAGCGCATCGTGCTGGTGCAGATAATCGGCAATTTCCGCGACAGCGGGTTCGAATAGTCCGTGAGTGTTCGGACAAGTCATCATCAACCCCGCGACGTTTTCATTCATAGCCGCTTTGATGCTCTCGAGCCGCATCGTGCCGTCGTCATGCGATGGTACTTCGACGACCTTGAATCCCGCAATGGCTGCGCTGGCGGGATTCGTGCCGTGCGCGGAATCGGGAATGAGAATCGTGTCCTTGTTCGATTCACCGCGTTCGCGATGGTACGCCGCAATCAACAGCGTGCCGGCGAGTTCGCCGTGCGCGCCGGCAATGGGCTGAAGGCATGTCTCCTTCATGCCGGCAATTTCCGCGAGCCAATGCTCCGTCTCGTAGATCAACTCGAACGCGCCCTGGCACAATGGCCAGTACGCTTCCGACGTGGACAAATGCGGATGCAACTGCCCGAATCCCGGTAACGCCGCAACCACTTCCGCGATCTTCGGATTGTACTTCATCGTACACGAGCCAAGCGGATAGAAATGCGAATCGACGCCAAAGTTGCGGCGCGAAAGGTTCGTGAAATGGCGAATGATGTCGATCTCCGCGAGCTCCGGCAATTCCGCCGTTTTCGCGCGCGATACCAATTCAGGCAACTTCGCTTCGGGCACATCCAGCGGATCGAGTGTAATCGCGCGGCGCCCTCGAACGGTTTTCTCAAAAATCAGTTGCATGTTACTTCCTCCAACGCGGCTGCAAACGCATCGAGATCGGCGCGGGTACGCCGTTCCGTTACAGCGATCAGCAAGTCGGTTTCGGCGCCAGCGCCCAATGGCGCGAGCGGCAACCCCGCAAGGTAGCCGCATTTCGCCATCGCCGTAACCGTCTCCTCCGCATTGCGGGGCAGTCGCACTGCGAACTCGTTAAACGTCGGTCCTTCGTTTAACACTTTCACAAACGACAGTTTCGACTTGAGGTATTCGGCCTTCGCATGGCAATGGCGCGCGACATCGCGGAAACCTTCCTTTCCCATCAGCGACATATAAATCAATGCGCGCAACGCGCAGAGCGCCTCGTTCGAGCAGATATTCGACATAGCTTTCTCGCGGCGGATGTGTTGTTCGCGGGCCTGCAACGTGAGTACGAAACCGCGGCGCCCCTGCGCGTCGGAAGTTTCCGCCGCGATCCTGCCGGGCATTTTCCGGACATGCGCTTTCCGCGTCGCCATGACGCCAAGCCACGGCCCGCCAAATGCCAGCGGAACACCCATGCACTGGCCTTCCGCGATGCAAATGTCCGCGCCCATTTCGCCGGGTGATTTCACAATCCCCAGAGAAATGGGATAGAACGAAACAACCAACATCGCGCCCGCGGCGTGACACTTTTCCGCGAGCTTCGAAAAATCAGCGACGGCGCCAAGGAAACTTGGGTTCTGCACAATCACGCACGCCGCATCTTTCGGGTCCTCGCCCTCAACAATATCGAGCTGGAGATGTGCGGTGTGCGTGGCCAGCATTTTCCGGTAAATAGGGTTGAGCGAAGGATGAATGACTATCCTGCTGCGCCCGGTGAGACGCACTGACATCGTCGTCGCTTCGAATACCGCCGTGCCGCCGTCGTAGAGCGAGGCGTTGGCAAATTCCATGTCTGTCAACCGGCAAATCGCGGATTGGTATTCGTAAATACTCTGCAAGGTTCCCTGCGCGCATTCCGGCTGATACGGGGTGTACGCGGTGTAGAATTCGCCGCGGGAAGTCAGCGCGTCGATCGCGGCGGGAATGTAATGGTCATACGCGCCGCCGCCCAGAAAGCTGATATGGCCCGATGCATTTTGCGCGGCAAGTTTGCCCAACTGATCGCGCACTGCCATTTCCGAAATGCCGGCGGGCAGGTCCCACGATTTTGGCCGAAACGCATTCGGAACCGCGGCGAACAAGTCTTCGATAGTTTTATGCCCGATGACGGCGAGCATCTCGTCGCGCTCAGCGGCAGTTGCTGGAGACCAGGACATTAATGCTGCGCCTCCACATAGGCGGTGTACGCTTTTGCGTCCATCAGCGCGTCAAAATCACCGGCATTCACGCCTTCGAGTTTGAAAAACCAGCCCTGATCATAGGGACCCTGGTTCACGAGTTCGGGCGCATCGGTCAAAGCGTCGTTCACCTCGCTTACACGTCCGCCCACCGGCGCATAAATGTCACTCGCGGCTTTCACCGATTCGATCGCGGCAGCCGAGTCTCCCTGCTTGACCTCCTTGCCCGGCTTTGGCAAATCGACGTAGGTGACGTCGCCCAGTTGGTCCGCGGCGAAACTGGTGATACCGACGACGTACACGGCGCCTTCGGCGCGGACCCATTCGTGTTCCTTCGTGTATTTGCAATTCTCCGGATACATGGCTTGCGCTCCTTAGCTCCTGCACGTTCCCGCGGTGTATATCGGTACTTTAGCGACTTCAATCGCCAACTCTTTTGGCCCTGCCGTTAGTTGCGTGCCGGCGGCCGCGAGTTCGCGGGGGAGATAGGCGAGTCCCACGCCGTGCCCCACGCTTGGACCAAAAGTGCCGCTCGTAACGGCGCCG
>JAWXCN010000231.1:0-10923 GCA_034408725.1 Candidatus Hydrogenedentota bacterium | reverse complement strand
TTCTTCAATCATCCCCAGGCGCAATTTTTTGGAGAAAACAAAGACATCCGGCTTGCCGACCTCGTTCGGGCGAGCACTGCGGCGCCAACGGTATTCAGTCCGCATTCGTTTCTGGTCACGCAGCCCATAGAAGGTCTCGGCGAACGCGCCACCTTCATCGATGGGAGCGTTGGGACAACACACGATCCAAGCCTCCATTTATTATGGATCGCGACGTTGCAGGGGTTTCCCTTCCGCTGGAAGATGGGTCCCGAGCATCTTCTGCTCGCATCCGTTGGGACGGGTCATTGGGCAGTTGACGAGGAGTTTGTGGCGAAGCCGTGGCATTCGCTGTTGGGATGGGCGTCGAATGTGCCGAGACTGTTGATTAGCGAGGCGTCGGCGTACACGCAAACGGTCATGCAATGGATTTCAGATTCGCCGACCTCTATCGCCATTGACCGGGAAATGGGTGCGCTGAAAAATGATTTGCCGGCGCAGCAGCCGCTGCTGCATTATCTCCGCTACTGCCCGCCGTTGGACCGCGAAAACCTCGCCGCGGTTGGACTGCCGACCGACAATCTATCGTTGCGGCGGTTGCGAAGTCTTGTCGCCGTCGAGAACCTGGAACCGCTCCGGCGTTTTGGGCGGCATTTTGCGGAGCGCGGCGTGAAAACCGAACATTTTCCGCCCGCGTTTCGCGTGACCGGGAGTTTGTAGGCTTTCGAGGCGGTACGTCCGTTAATCCGGGTTTTAGGATAAGCCTATTTGGACTGCGGCGGCCCTCAAAGGCACCGCTTTGGCTTATTTGTCACAGATGGGTCTACCCCTTGCTGTGCGTGCACACAGTCGTCGTCCATAAACAGCCAAAGCGGTGTCTGCGCTACCCGCTTCGCCACCGCAGTCCAAATAGTCCTCGTCAACAAACGCTGTCTTTTTAGGATAAGCCTCTAATGGGTTTTTAATCGATCGGCATTTCCTTGAGTATTCCAACGCCGGAACTCGTTCCTATCCGGTTCGCCCCCGCGGCGAGCATCGCCATCGCGTCCGCGTACCCTCGAATTCCGCCAGCGGCTTTTACGCCCATCGTCTTTCCGACAATCTGGCGCAGGAGCGCCACGTCATCGGTGGTCGCTCCCGCGCGGCCAAAACCTGTCGAGGTTTTCACGAACGCCGCGCCGGACCGCGCCGACATTTCGCATACCGAGACCTTTTCGCCCTGCGTGAGAAAGCCCGTTTCGAGAATTATCTTCACGGGGACATCACGCGCCGCCTTCACGACTGCGGCTATTTCGCTTTCGACGAAGTCCGTATAGCCGGACTTCAGAGCTCCGACGTTGATCACCATGTCCAGCTCAGTCGCACCGTTCTTCACCGCCTCTTTGGCTTCGTCGACCTTGATGCGGGCGGTATTGGCGCCTAACGGAAAACCGACGGTTGCGTTCACGTTCATCCCCGAACCGCTCAAGCGTTTTGCACAAAATGTCACCCAGGCGGGGTTGATCGAGACCGCAGCGAACCCGAATTGGGTGGCCTCGTCGCAGAGTGTGGCGATTTCGGACTGCGTGGCGTCGGCCCGCAGGAGTGTGTGGTCGATCATTGCGGCCAATTCAACTCTCGTCATAAACATCCCCCGAAGTCTTGTCAACGGCCCGTAGTTTGTCGAATTGGGCCTGACAATTCCAGCCAGACTTACCAAGCCATGACAAGATCTATCTTGGCTGTGTATACTATTCGATGCCCCATCGCCCGCGCTTATGGGTTGCACTGCAACCTTTTCGTTCAAAGGAGTAGATCAAAACATGCCGGTTGCTAACGGCGCATTACGT
Organism: Candidatus Hydrogenedentota bacterium; assembly: GCA_034408725.1. Taxonomy (GTDB): domain Bacteria; phylum Hydrogenedentota; class Hydrogenedentia; order Hydrogenedentales; family SLHB01; genus JABWCD01. The sequence continues at coordinate 9,115 of JAWXCN010000231.1, read as the reverse complement.
GACGTTCTGTACAGCGAGATTCTGCCGACTGTTCAGAAGCCTTCGCGGTATCTGGGAACGGAACTGAATTCGACGCATAAAGACCTCAATGATGTCGAATTGCGCGTCGCTTTGGTGTTTCCGGACTTATATGACCTTGGATTGGGGAACCTGGGCATTTTGATTCTGTATGCCATTCTCAATCAGCGGCCTTGGTGCTGGTGCGAGCGCGCGTACACGCCCGCGCCGGACATGGAGGCAAAATTGCGCGAGCGCGGGTTGCCGTTGTTTACGAATGAGTCGAAAGATCCGCTGGGCGCGATGGACCTTATCGGGTTTACGCTGCAATCGGAATTGACGTACACGAACATTCTGAATGCGCTTGATCTCTCGGGCATTCCGTTGCGCACGGAGGACCGGGACGATTCGCATCCGCTAACGATGGCGGGCGGGCCTTCGGTGTTTAATCCTGAACCGCTGGCGCCGTTTTTGGATTTCTTCGTGATTGGCGAAGGTGAGGACGTGATTCTCGAGATCGTCGACCTTTTGCGCACAATGAAGAATGCAACGCGCATGGAAAAACTTGAAGCCCTGGCGCTGCTGGACGGCATTTACGTGCCGGAACTGTACCCGTTCGAGACCTTGCCGGATGGCCGCATCCTGCCTGTGGAAGATGCGCCGAAGATCGTCAAGCGGACCGTGCAGGACCTCGATGGCGCTACATTCCCCACCAACTACATCGTGCCGTATACGAAGCAGGTGCATGATCGCGTCGGACTCGAAGTGCTTCGAGGATGCACGCAGGGTTGCCGGTTTTGCCAGGCGGGGATGGTGACGCGGCCCGTGCGCGAACGGAGTCTTGAGAAAGTCGATGAGCTGATGGAACGCACGCTCGCGGCGACGGGGTATGAAGAAGTGTCGTTGGTGTCGTTATCGACGTGCGACTTCTCGCGGCCGCGGATGTTGGTTGAGCAGGCAGCGCGCCGCGCCGCGAAAGATAATGTCAGTGTGTCGCTGCCTTCGTTGCGGCTGGATTCGTTTTCCGTGGAACTGGCAGACATGGTTGCGGGGGTGCGACGCAGCGGGTTGACATTTGCGCCTGAGGCCGCGACGCCGCGATTGCGCGCATTGATTAATAAATGGATTCCTGATGACGATCTTTTGAACATGTCATCCGAGGCATACCAGCGCGGATGGAACCACGTGAAAACGTATTTCATGATTGGCTTGCCTACGGAGCGCGACGAAGATGTCGAAGCGATTGTCGATCTTTGTGTGCGCACAGTGAAACTGGGGCGCACGTTTAATCCCAAGGCGAAGCTGAACACAGGCGTATCGACATTTGTACCGAAACCGTTCACGCCGTTTCAGTGGGCCGAACAAATCACGCTCGAAGAGGCGTATCGCCGGCAGGGAATTCTCGAACGTGGTTTCAAAAACCACGCCGCGATTAAGTTTGGACGCCACGAGCCTGAGACAACTTTCATCGAAGGACTGCTCACGCGCGCAGACCGGCGCGGCGCAGACTTGCTCGAGGCGGCTTGGCGGAATGGCGCGCGGCTCGAATCGTGGGGTGAGTATCTGAATTTTCCGGCGTGGCTTAAAGCGGTCGAGGACACCAATTACGATGTGAAGGATGCATTGCGCGAGCGGGCGCTGGATGAGCGGTTGCCGTGGGACCATATCGACATGCTGATTCCGAAATCGTGGTTTCAGGAAGATTGGCAGCGCGCGATGGAATTGAAACATGCGCAGGATTGCCGCGCGGGTAAATGCCACCTTTGCGGCGTTATCTATCGCGAACGCGATTTGTGCAAGCACATGCTCAAGCGGCAGAAGCAGGGCAGGATCGACGAGCAGAACTGGAAGCCCACGCCGATTGAGAAGTATGTAGAACCCGAAGCTGTTCAACGGTTGCGGTTCCGCATCGGGCGAATTGGCGAGGTGCAGTTTCTGTCGCATCTTGAGATGATGAATGCGTGGGTGCGCGCATTGCGCCGCGCGCGCGCGCCGTTGTCGTATTCGCAAGGATTTCACGCGCACCCGAAGATTACGTTTGCGACCGCCGCGCCTGTCGGCGAGGAATCGATGGGCGATTACATGGACATCGTGTTGAAAGAGTGCGTCGAGCCGCGTGAATTGTTGAATCGCGTGCAAGCGACGCTCGCGACGGGATTCCGCGCGTTGTCGGTCGAGGAGGTGCCGTTGCGCGCGCCCGCGTTGATGGCCGCGTGCTCGGGGTTTGCGTATTCGCTCACCGCGACCGGGGACGCTGAATCCATCAGTGCGCGCATTTCGGAGATAGTAGGCGCGGATGAAGTGCTGGTTGAGCGCGACGTCAAGGTCAAAGATTTCCGCGGGCGCGAACGCCGGCAGAAAAAGGACATCGACATTCGCCCGATGATTGCGCGGCTCGAACTCGTGCAGTCCGCGAACGAGCAGGCCGTCATAGAATTCGACACCTGCGTCATTAATGGCCGCACGGCGCGGCCGCGGGAGATCGCATTGTTGATCGGACTTGAACCTTCGGCTGCGCGCGTGATGAAGCGGGATACCTTCTTGCAACGCTTGCCTGATTTGATGGCGGTGGAAGCTACTGTGTGATCCGCGCATATCGCAGTGTATCGTCCCTGGTACTTGCGAGCGCCGTTTTTTTCGCTGTTTCAGTAACGCTTGGCGCGGAAAAATCAACCCATTTCAGCCGTGAATATACCGGCAACGTTGACGTTTCAAAGCATCTCCCAATGAAGCCCGGCACGAAGTGGGTATTTGAAAACGAATACGGGACAACTATCGACGCGGACGGCACAATTGGCACCATTCGATGGAAAGACGAACAAACAGTCGTTGGCATTGCGTCCATTCCAGAGGGAAAGCTCGTCAAGCTTTCGGTTCGTTCGTTCGATATTGAAGATGACCTTCCAGCGGACAAAGGCGACACCGCGCGGGAGGTGCTTTTTCAAGCAATTTCAACGGATGACCATTATTGGCTGGTAAATGGTAACTATGTGTATTTTCTACCGGCAGAACTGTTTGATGGACCGGGAAATAAAATGCGGCCGGGGATCGCCAAACGTTTTGCGGACGACGAGTTCGTGCCCGACCTATTTTTTCCGATGGGCGCTGCCAAGGTCTGGGCGGAAAGGAAACGGGAACGCGACGATATGGAGCGCGCTCGTTTGTTTCGCGATGGCAAGGGACCGGCGCCCAATCCGACAATGTATTATTGGAGGCACATTGGCGTAGAGCGGGTCGAGACGCCGGCGGGAACCTTCAACGACGCGCATCATCTCACTTACTTCACGATTGGCGGACCTTCTAACGTTTGGTTTGTACCCGGGACGGGGATTGTCAAGCGCGCGTATAGTCATCAAGGCAGCTATATCAAGTCCGATTCGGTGCTTATCGCCTACGAGAACGGCAAATAGGAATTGCGCCGTCGATGATCGTTCAAGCGTATCTACCCATCCACAAATATGAGTGGCTTCGCCTGCGTTGCGCGCTGTGGCCTACGTGCACGCGCGCAGAGCACGAGGCGGAGCAAGACTGGTGGCTCGAGCAGGCTGACGTTGCCGTATTCGTAGTGAAAAGCGACGACGGGTCCCTCATAGGATTCGCGGAAACCAGCATTCATACCGAGGCGCCTGGCTGCTCGACTGACCGCATTGGTTTTCTCGAAGGCTGGTATGTGGAAGAGGCGTACCGCAAGCGCGGTATAGGCCGCGCGCTGAATGACGCAGTGGAACAGTGGGCACGCGAGCGCGGTTGCACGGAGATGGCGTCGGACACTGGTCCGGAGTACCCGGACAGTCACGCGGCGCATCTTGGCATTGGGTATTGCGAAGCCGGCGACCCGTTTAACTTTTTCAAGCGGCTATAAAAAAGCGGCCAGCTTCGCTGGCCACTTCTTTACATTTCCTTTATCGGGGTTTGACTGTCCCGAAATCTTCAACTAGGTGGGTAAAATTCCGCCGAGTCCGCCGAAGATGCTGCTTAGCAGCTTTGCAATGAAAATGAAAATGCTGGAAACAAAATCGAAAATGCCCATGACGTATACTCCTCCTGATGCGTTGGTTACCCGCAAGGCATTTGCTGCGACGCGCATGCGCGTGACGCCTAGCCGCCCCTGCCTGCCCTTTAGTGACTCGACTTATGGGAGATTGGTGTCATGCGTTGTTTGACAATCTTGTTGATGGTTTGCGGAATTGCGGTTTACGGCGAGGAACCGGACATTCGCTCGCTGATCGAGGCGAATGCGGGCAAGACGGTTGCGCTGCCGGACGGGGTCTATTGGATCAATGAGCCGATTTTCATGACGGCGGACAACACCGTTCTTCACGGACACGCGACGATTGTGCAGACCAATCCTGACGCAGACATCATTCGCGTCGAGAATGCGAAGGGCGTGCGTATCGAAGGGCTCACGCTGACGCGCGCGGAAGGTAGACAGGATTCGACCGCGTCCGGCGTGCGTGCCGAGAACTGCACGCGGCTTGAGTTGTCCGGCTTGCACATTCACAACAATTGCAGCCAGCAGGGAACGATTTATTTGATCAAGTGCGAATCGTCGGTGGTGCGGGATTGCGAGATTTTGAATTATAAACGCATCGGCGTCGATGACCGCACCGCGAGCGATTTGTATGGCTATGCCTTTCGCGTGATCGACGGGACGGGCATTCAGGTAAACGACACGAGCGGGCTTCAGATCGTCAATAACCGCGTGCTCGAGGAAATGCTGTATCCCACAATCGAGATGAAAGACCTCCACAAACTTGGCCAGTTGTGCGAGGGAAAGAATCCTGCGAAGAAAGGAAAGCTCGCGCCGACGGGAGACTACGCGAACAACTGGCACCAGGGATCAGCGATCACAGTGTCATCGCCGGAATCTACCAGCCATGTGTTGATCAGCGGGAACCTTATCCGCAATGCGGCGCAGGGAATCGATATGCACCTCGATCATGCGACGTGCTCGAACAACATCATAGACCATGCGTTTATTGGTTTGAAGTGCATGCACGGCGCGCGCAACGTCATCATCGCGAACAACACCGTATCGCATATGGACCTGTGGGGACTCGTGATGATGCCGGGTACGCTGGCACATCCCGCCGAAGCCGCAAAGGAAGGCACGCCAGCGCGCGAGTCAAACTACACGCGGGGCAACATCATCGCCAACAATGTTTTTTCCGATTTTGGGCGCGGGTATGAACGCTACAATTGGGAACAGCAAAAGAGCGGGGTAATTACGCTGGATTCAGGTCAACTTCCGGAGAACCCCGTGATGACCGATGTCATTATCGAAGGGAATATCGTCTACGATTCGGCGGCGGACGGTGAACTGGTGGACGGCAAACCACAGACCACTCCCCCACAATACGAATGGGCGGTGTACATCGCGACTGAGCCGCGGCCGCAGGGATTGGTCTTCCGCAACAACATATTTCATCCCGGCAAGAGCGGGGTGTCGAACATGGCGTTGGAAGATTGATGGTATTGCATAAAAACCAGATGGCCGGTAAAATAGGATTATGAGAGAATTACTTCAAAAGGTGCTTGGCGAAATCGAACGCCTTCCGCCGGACGAACAAGATTCGATTGCTGAACGAATCCTGGCCGAGCTCGCAGACGAAAGTGCGTGGGCTCAAAGTTTTGCCAACACTACAGACGAGCAATGGAAACGCATGGCGGATAGTGTGCGCAAAGAAATTGCAGAAGGAACTGTAGTACCGATAGAGGATGTCTTAAGGTCTGGTTCAGCCGATCGTTGACGTCCCGCGCCACATCCCGATTTAGGAAGTGTTACAACCAACTTCCTGAATTTGTCCGCGATCAGACAGATCAAGCATATGAACTATGGTCAAATGATTCTGGCCACCCCATCCTGGAATTCAAGCTTGTCAGTCGTCGAGAACCCGTCTATTCAGTTCGAATCGGAATCCATTACCGTGCGCTCGGCCTACGAGAAGCAGACAGTATTTATTGGCATTGGATTGGTCCGCACGCTGAATATGACAAGATATTGAAACGCCTCTAATTATACCTCTTCCGCCAATTCCTCTGCCACCGAGTGCGCGGGTTTGGGTGTCATCAGCGACACGATAATCAGCACGAGAAACCCGAGCGGGATCGTCACCAGTGCGGGCTGGCTGAACGGGATGATCGAGGAGGCCGGGTCCCATCCGAATACTTTGGAATAGGTGTCGCCCGACAGCAGTATCCATCCGAGCGACGTGATCATGCCGACGAACACGGCGCTGGCGATTCCCTGTTTTGTGGTGCGGCGCCAGAAGAGCATCATGACGAGCGCGGGGAGGTTGGCGGACGCGGCGATGTTAAATGCCCAGCCCACGAGAAAGCTGACGTTAAAGTTTTTGAACAACACGCCTAGGACCATTGCCAGCACGCCGAGCGCGGCGGCGACGATTTTGCCGTACATGACTTTCTGGTGGTCGTTCATGGGAATGCGGAAAAAGTTTTCGAGCAGGTCGTGGGCGACCGCGCCGGAACCGGCCATGATGAGGCCCGCCACCGTGCCCAGCACGGTTGTGAACGCAATCGCGGAGATCATCGCGAACATCAACTCGTTGAACGATCGTGCTAGCAATGGCGCGGCCATGTTGTTGTCCGTGACGTCCATCGCGCCGGAGGTCATTGCGCCGAGGCCGAGGTAGAGCGTGAGCACATAAAAGAATCCAATCGCCGCAATACCGACCACGGTGCTTTTACGCGCGGACGCCTGGTCTTTAACCGTGTAGTACCGGATCAGAATGTGCGGCAACGACGCTGTCCCGCAGAACAGCGCGAGCATCAGCGAAATGAAATCGAGTTTGTCGGTAAAGTTTGGCGAGGTCATGCCCTTGAAATAGCCGCCGGGCCTGAGCAGGTCCTCGCCTTTCTGCGTCACCGGATAAAATACGGTTGTCGTGGTGCCGTCTTCACTTTGTAGAATTTCTTTCGACCACGTCACAATGGTGGACTGACGCAGGATATCGAGAAACGCGAGTGGACCGACCGGGCCTGTTTTCTCGATGCCGCCAGGAAGTTCGGCGATTGTGCCGACGGGGCGCAGATCATCGTCTTTCGTCTGCGGACGCCCGTTCACTAATTTTGTTCCGTCGGGTTTGATAGTGACGGTCTGCGTCTCCATCCACCCTTCCGGCGTCACGCGAAGCACAGACTCGACGCCCTCGCTCGAAGTCACCTTTACATAGGGTTTGTCCGGCCACGGATTCTCATCGAGCGTGATGCCTTTGTCCCACATTTTCTCGCCGACATCCGCGCGCAATGATTCCGGATTCATGGGATACGGCGCGGGCGTTGCTTCGAACCCACGGTTCAGAATCATGATGGTCAGCGCGGTGCAGAACAGAATGAGCAGGAATCCTTTGATGAACTGCACCCAGGAGGTCGAGACCATGCCCGCGGTCACGACGATGAGCGTGACGGTGATGCCGACGATCATCACGCCGACAAAGTGCGGCAGACCGAGCAGCGGCGTGATCAGCGCGCCAGCCCCGACCATCTGCGGAATGAGATAGAACGCGCTGACGACGAGGGTGGATATGGCCACGGCAAGTTTGATTGCGCGCGAGTTGTAATGGCTGTCCAGCGCGTCTGCGAACGTGAATTTACCGAGACGTTTAATGGGTTCCGCAATGACAAACAGCGCAACGACCCAGCCTGCGAGGTAGCCAATGGAATACAGGAATCCGTCGTAGCCATAGAAGGCGATGAGCCCGCAGATTCCGAGAAACGACGCCGCGCTAAGGTAGTCTCCCGCGAACGCAAATCCGTTCACCGCCCAGTGAATTTGTCCATGGGCGGCATAATAGCCTTTGGCAGTTTGGCCGCGCCGCCCAAGATAGAACGACAGACCAAGCACGATAGCCACGAAAAACGCAAAGACGGCAACGGCGACGATCGAGGTTGAATAGAGCATCAGTTGCGCACCTTGGGTTGAGGTGCGTCTTCATCTCCGTCCTTACGTTCAATGCCCTTGCTGCACAGCGCCATGTAGATCAGGGCGAGCACCAGTGCAGCGCCGATCAGGCCCATGCCGTAGGCGATTGCGAGGTTCACGCCGCCGGGCAGCACCGCGCCCATGACCGGCGTGCGAAAGACGGCCAGAAACACAAACCCGCCGTATAACACGACGTAGACCGCAAACAGAATCAAGCCATATCGCGCATTCCGGTTGACGACATGCGGATGATCTTCGTGGTGATGCATAGCCACTCGATTTACCCCTTTGGAATTCCAATGAGCCCGGATGAGCCAAAAGGCAGTTTAATCGAGTCGGGAAATCGCCTCAAGATTCCAGAGTGCTTCAGGAATTTGCGTCTGACCGCGAGCCTGATCGACGTTTGGAACTTTTTCCTGCGCTACGGCCCTTCGGCGATTTCTTGGCGGTGGCACGGCTTTGGGCCGTGCTTTCGCCGGCGGACCGGCTCGTGGGCGCGCTCTTGGCTTTGGGCTTGGGTGGTACCTTGCCGCCGGCTTCACGCGCTTCCGATAGTCCAATCGCAACTGCCTGTTTCCTGCTCGTCACTTTCTTGCCGCTACCGCTTTTCAATTCGCCACGCTTGTACTCGTGCATGGTCTTCTCGACTTTTTCCTGGGCTTTTTTTCCATAGCGTGCCATATTGGTTCTCCTTCTTTGCCGTTTTCGAGTCTTTCATCAAAAATATTGGACGATCTACTGTGAAACATGGCGACGTGATAAAGCATTCCATACGACTTAGGCACGCTCGCGAGTTGCAGCGTTGACGGCAATACTTCCGTGAGGTGACAAGACGTCTATTGGCCGCACGCAGCGCCTTGGACTGCGGTGTGTCAGCGCCGCTTTCACTTCGGGTACTCGAATGCTCCAATAAATTTGAAGGCTTCCGGAATACGTGAATAGAAAACAGGGCGATCTCGCTTAATTGCGAAGCGACCTTGGCCTAGGAAATGGAAAGCGGCAGGTACCGCTCCCGCACTCAAAGGCGCGATTGACGAGACTTTGATTCGCAACGGCTGCTTACCTATAGTCGATCCACCGCATCATGGACACAGTGGCACGATATAACCCCAAACACCACGTGCGCGTGGTGACGGCGACTTCGTTGTTTGACGGGCATGACGCTGCCATTAATAT
>JAWXCN010000230.1:0-10213 GCA_034408725.1 Candidatus Hydrogenedentota bacterium | reverse complement strand
CGCGAAATTCTGACGCCGCCCCCAGCCTGAATTCCCGCCGCTTTCCGGAGCCGGGCTTTCACGCTGTAGTCCCTCACAACGGGCGTGACGCCGTAAAAGGCGGCACTGGCGCGGCTAAATGACGTCTAGTCCGCGCGGAGCGCCTTGGAGTGCGGGAGCGGGTAGCTGCCGCTTTCCATTTCCTGGGGAAATTCGCTACGCACTTAAGGTCGACTCCGCTGGTTTCGATTCACGTGTCCCTGATGCCTGCAAATTTATTGAGACATTCGGCTATGCGAAGTGAAAGCGGCGCTGACACGCCGCACTCCAAGGCGCGGGCCTGTTGGTGTATAGTGGTTGCTGCCGCGCAAAGGCTGGCGCGGCGTGGAGTCAAGACTGCTACACGGTGGAGGTGGGCAATATGATTCGGGCAATTCTGTGTTTCGCGATGGTTGCCGCGGGCGCGTTTCCCGCCGCGGCAGAGGCGCCAATCGGCGCCAAGGCCGGCAAAATCGAATTTAAGGACATCCGCTACGTGACGCGCACGCTGCGCGACCTCGGCGATGCGAAAGCGTATGTGTTGGTGTTTTCTTCGACCACGTGTCCGGTCGCGCAGCGGTACATCCCGAAGATCAACGATCTGAGCGCGGCATATGCGGACAAGGGCGTCGTCTTCGCAATCGTCAACGCCGGTGCCGACGACTCTATCCAGCAGATGGCCTATCACGCACTCGAATACAAGATCGCTGTGCCCGTGGTGAAGGACTTCGATGGCGGCGTTTGCATGGCGCTTGGCGCGACGCGCACGCCGCAGGCTGTCGTGCTCGATGCGAACGGCATTATCCGGTATCGCGGACGCATTGATGATCAACATCGCGTTTCCGGGGAAAACCCGAATGTTGGCCGTGAAGACCTGAGACTTGCGATCGACGCAGTGCTCGCGGGCGCCACCGTAGAAATTGCGGAAACCCCTGTAGAAGGGTGCGAGATTACTTTTGCCGACGTGCCCGCGCCGGAATCGGAAATCACGTTTGCGGAACACGTCGCGCCGATCCTTCAGAAAAGCTGCATGCCGTGCCATCACGAAGGCACCGAAGCGCCTTTCGCATTGACGACCTACCAAGAGGTTTCCACGAAGGCGAACGCATTGGCGGAAGCGATCACGGATGGCCGAATGCCGCCTTGGTACGCACACCCTGATTTTGGTTCGTGGGCGAATGCGTGGACGCTGAGCGTGGACGAGAAGCGCACGCTGCTGCAGTGGGTGAATGGCGGAAAAGCGATGGGCGATCTCGCGAAAGCGCCCGCGCCGGTGGACTACCCGGACTCGAAATGGATCATCGGCGAACCGGACATCGTCCTCACCGAAGAGAAGACGTATGAACTCGCGGCGCAGGGCGTAATCGACTACGAATACGTCACGCTGCCATACCTGTTTCCGGAAGATACGTGGGTGCAGGGCATCCAAATCCAGCCGAGCAACCCACGCGTCGTACACCATGCTAACGTCGTGTACACCATCCCGCCCGCCGGCTATAAGGAAGACTCGAACTTTCTCACGGGCCGCGTGCCGGGCGGATTGCCGGCAATGCTGACGGACGGCGTGGCGTTTCTCATTCCCAAGGGCGCGGTGCTGACGATCCAGGTGCATTACGTGACCACGGGGAAACCGGAAACGAACCAGATGAGCGTTGGTCTGCGGTATGCGAAAGAAACGATCAAGAAGCAGGCGCGCCACAAGGTGCTTAGCGCGCGCGGCTTTACAATTCCGCCCGGCGTCGATGCGCAGCCGGTGGGCGCGACGAAGATCATCGAAGATGACGCCACGGCCATCGCGCTGTTTGTACACATGCACCTGCGCGGCAAAAATACGAAGTTCTACGCGCACTACCCCGATGGCAAACAGGAAACCTTGTTGGTCATTCCGAATTACAGTTTTGGTTGGCAAATGCCGTATGTCTATGATCCCGCGACTGCGAAAAAGCTGCCCGCGGGCACGAAGATCGAGTGCGCGTCGCAGTTTGACAATAGTCCATTCAACCCTTTCAATCCGGATGCGAAAGCGACCGTCGAGTATGGCCCGCAAACGTTCCACGAGATGATGGACGGATATATTTTCTTCGTGAATGACGGCGAGAACCTGGGTATCCAGGTCGATCCGAAGACCGGCCAGGCGATCACAAAAACCGCGAGTGCGGCCCGCTAGCGCATGACGGTTGACGAGACGGACAGGACCTGCGCGACTGGCAAGCCGCGCGCGCTGACGCCGTGGCCCGCGCCCATGCGCGTGCTTGATGTGTCCTTTTCAAAACCCGCGGAGAACCTCGCCTACGACGAGTTGCTGCTCGACGATGCGGAAGACGGACGCGGCACGGACACGCTCCGCATTTGGGAGTGCGAAACGAAGTTTGTCGTGCTTGGCGTGTCGCAGGTCTTGCGCGAACACGCGCGCGTGGAAGCCTGCGCGAGCGACGGCGTCCGCATTTTGCGCCGGTGTTCCGCGGGGGGGTGCGTGTTGCAGGGGCCGGGCTGTCTCAATTATTCGCTCGTGATCTCGCACGCGCATTTCCCGGAAATCGGGACCATCCGCGATAGCTATTGTTTCGTGCTCAACCGTCTTGCCGCCGCGTTGAAAGAAGTTGGCGTCACCGCGTCGCACAAAGGCATTTCGGACCTCGCGGCGCGCGGCAGGAAAATCTCCGGCAACGCGCAGCGGCGGCGCAAACGCTTCATGCTGCACCACGGCACGCTGCTGTACGGCATGGACCCCGCGCTCATGGAACGCTACCTGATCGAACCCGCCGACCGCCCGCAGTATCGCGGGGATCGCACACACCGCGCGTTCGTGCGCAGCCTCCCGCTCGACGCCGCCGCCGTTCGCGCAGTGTTCCGCCGCGCATTCGGAGCGGAGGTAGGCGCCGATTCAATTCGCGAAGACGAACGCGACGCAATCCGTACGCTGGTCAAAGAAAAATACGCCAACCCCGAATGGACCGCGCGGAGGTAGAACCTTGGAGTACGGTAGCGGAGCTACCGCTTTCACTTCGGTAACCTGCCACGCCGCGCGTGTACGATTACGCTGTACGCGAAGCCACCGCCTGGGAACGAAGAATTTGGGAACGAGAAACAGGCGAGGCCCTTCGCACCTCGTCGAACACGTCTGCTAAACTTAGGCCCATGACAACTCCGCAAATTCTGGTTACAAATGACGATGGCATCCACGCGCCGGGACTGGCGATCCTTGCCGAGGCGCTCGCGCCGCTGGGCGACGTCTGGGTGTGCTCCCGACCGTCAACAAAGCGCGGTGGGCCATGGCGTTTCGCTGCATCGTCCGTTGCGCGTAACGCAATACAAGGACCATTGGTTCATGGTCGATGGCACGCCGACGGATTGCGTAATGCTCGCCGTGCGCGATCTCATGGAGCGTAAACCGGACCTCGTCGTCTCCGGGGTGAACCCCGGCGCGAATCTCGGCGATGACGTAACGTACTCCGGTACCGTCGCGGGCGCGTACGAAGGCATGCTGCTCGGCATCGACGCGATCGCAGTGTCAGATGTCGCGTACGTTCCGAAGTATTTGGAAACCGCCGGCATCGTTGCGCGGCGAGTCGCGGAGAAAGTCCTGGCTTCCGGATTGCCCGCGGATACCGTGCTCAACGTGAACGTGCCAGACGTGCCGCCGGACCAGTTGGGCCCGATTCGCATTACGCGCATGGGGCGCCGGCACTATCAGGACGAAATCGTGCGGCGCGAAGACCCGCGCGGGCGCGTGTATTACTGGATCGGCGGCAACGAACCTAGCCACCACCTCGAACCAGGCACGGACTTTGAAGCCATCGAACACGGCGACGTGAGCCTTACCCCGCTCCACCGCGACGTCACCAATCACGCCGTCCTGGATGCGTTGCGAGCGTGGGACGTATAGCGGGAGGGCGCGCGTCCCCGCGGGCTTCTCTTAATTTCCCCGCGCGCTTTCCGAAAGCCAATAGCCCCGAGCGCTTCTCATATACGGACTACGCCACGGCGCTCGGGGACGCGCGCCCTCCCAAAAAAAAACGCCGAAAAAAAAGCCGGCGGCCTGGGGAGGGACCAGACCGCCGGCAGCTACATGGGTCTTCGGGACTGAGTAAACCTTATGCCGGGACTGCGTAAACTTTATGCCGCCTTGATCGTGACGTACTGCGACACTTCGCCGCGCTGAATGCGCAACAGCGTTGAACCATCTTTATTGTCTTTCAGTGCTTCCTGCACGTCGCCGACACTATTGACTGGCGTGCGGTTGACTTCCGTGACCAGCACGCCGGGACGAAGCCCTGCGCGCGCGGCGGGCGAACCCGGCACGACCTCGGTCACGACAACACCCGACTTGCCTTCCAAATCGAACTGGTCCGCAATTTCATCGGTCAACGGCTGCAACGCCATGCCGAGTTTTCCCTGGGCCTTCGACGTATCATCCGCGTCGCGGCGGGCCTGTTTCATTTCATCGGCCTTCGCGTTCGCGCCCACGGAAATCGTCTTCTTGACGCGTTCGCCATTGCGCGAAATCGTGAGTTCGACGTCGTCGCCCGCGGGTGTCATCGCAATATGGCTGCGGAACGCGCCGGTGTCACCGACTGTCGTGCCATCAAGCGCGACGATTACGTCGTCTGCCTTGATTCCCGCTTTATCCGCGGGGGAATCCGTCACGACTTCGGAGACGAGGATGCCGCTGTTTTCCGACGTGCCAAACCACTTCGCAAGGTCGGGCGTCAAGGGCTGAATACCAACACCAAGGTATCCACGCGCGACGCTGCCGTGGTCTTTCAACTGATCGGCGACGTATTTCACCATGTTGATCGGAATCGAGAAACCGATGCCGTCGTTGCCGCCGCTGCGGCTTACGATGGCAGTATTCATGCCGACGACCTCGCCGCGAATATTCAGCAACGGACCGCCGGAGTTGCCGGGGTTAATGGCCGCATCGGTCTGGATGAAGTCCGCGTATTCAACGATGCGAACGTCGCCACGGCCGCGCGCGCTGACAATGCCGGACGTGACGGTGTGATCGAGACCAAAGGGGCTGCCAATCGCAAGCACCCATTCGCCCACACGAAGGTTGTCGCTGTTACCCAACTTCGCGACCGGAAGGCCCGTCGCATCGACCTTGATCAACGCGACTTCGGTTTCGGGATCGGCGCCGACCAGTTTCGCTTCAAACTCACGTCCATCCGCGAGGGTGACGCTAAGGCTGTCTGCATCACCCGCGACATGGTTGTTCGTCAAAATGTAGCCGTCGTCCGTGATGATAAAGCCGGAACCCTGGCCTACAGCCATCGGCCCGCCAGAGCGCGGCCCCTGAGGGCCCCGGAACATCGGCGGAAGCGGAATGCCAAAAAATTCTTCCGGCATATTCTCGCCGTCGAACATGCCCGCGGGAATCTCCTGCGCCTTTTTCTCCATCGTGATAAATACGACCGCTGGCGACGCCGATTCGACGACGTGCGCGAACGCATCGCTGAGCGCCTGGACGGTCTGGACAGAATTCAGCGCGTCATAATTCTGGGATTGCGCGACGGGCGGGGCAGCCAAAATATCGTTTCCATTGGCGTCTTCGGAAAGCAAAAACGCTGACGACGCCGCGGCGCCAAGGCCGAGCAGCGCCCACGAAATACGTTTGGCCGGTCGATTCATATGTACACTCCTTCTCATACGCGTTCCGCCTAGTGGCAACGCGATGCATACGATTAGACGTTTGAAGTGGAGAGAGCATTCCGCGTGCCAAAGCGTGGCACGCAGCCTAAGCGTTTACGTCAACGCCAGTTGCGCGAACAGCCTCTTGCCGGATGAAAGCGCGCGGTGCTTTATTTGAGGTAAACAACAACGCAGCCGAGGTGTGTGACCCCGGCTGCGCGGCATTTAGTAAGCGCTGATGTTTATTGCGTCGCCGGTGTCGGAATGGGCACAGGAGTGCTGGTCGCCCAACGCGGTTGCACGCGGAAGAAGCCGGTCTTGCTGCCGACCCGCGCGAAGATGGTAAATTCCGCCGGCTTTTCCTGCTGCACTTTCTCGACGGCGGCCTTGAAGTCGTCCAGCGTTTTTACGGGTTGTCCGCCGAAATTCATGATGATGACACCAGGCACGACTTCGGCCAGTTGCGCCCAAGAACCCGATTTTACGCGACGCACGATGACGCCTTCGACGTCCGCGCCGAGGTTTAGCACTACGCGAAGGTCGGTCGTGATCTCGCGCACGGTCAGGCCGAACACCTTGTCCTCGAACTCGCCTGCGTCGCGCGCGGATTTTGGCCGCTCGGTCAGCGTTACCGCGGTATCCATTGGCACGCCGTCGCGCAGCATCTTCACCGGCACGGCCGCGCCGATTCCCGCGTCGCGCACGAGTTTGGTGAAGCCCAACACTTCGCGGTCCTGTTTCACGGTGACAGGCACGCTGTTAAAGCTGGTAATGATATCGCCGGTCTTAATGCCGGCCGCGTCCGCGGGTGATCCGGGCATGACCGTGCCGACGACGACGCCACCATCAGCAGGCAACTTCCAGTATTCCGCGAGGTCGTCGGTCAACGGTTGGGAAAACACGCCCAGGAATGCATCGTCCTTCGGAGAATTTATTTCGTCGTCGGGCGGATTCGCAATGTATCGCGCGAACAGTTCCGTTTGATAGACGAGTGGATGGCCACTGCGCACGTACAAATCGCCGCCCTCTTCCGTCGCCAGATCGAACCCGACTACGCCCACCATTGCGCCGGACAAATCCATGACCGGGGAGCCGACAAAACCGAACAGGAGCCGTTCGTCGATGCAATACGTCGTGCGCGGTTTATCGAGCACGGCGCCGATCCGGCGGACCACCAATGATCGGCTAAAATCGAGGGTCTCCCCCATCAACCCGATTAGGGCGACCGGATCGCCGATGTCCAGTGAACCCGCCGAGAACTGGACGTAGGGAAACGCCAGGTTTTGATCGTTCACGATTTGTAGGAAACAAATATTTACGTCTTCGGGTTTTGTCAACAGCTTGGCATCGTAATCGCGCTCTGCGTCCGCCTGGCCAACGCTGACCTTGATGTTGAACGGTTCTGAATTCTCGAGTTGCATGTGCCCGTGCACCATGACCAATCCGGTGGGCGAAACGATCAAACCAAGCGCGCGGGTGTTGCGCTTCGTGATTTCACCGGAATTCGGATTGGTGACGTTCGACGAATAATTGACGATTGTCACCGCTGGCGAAACCTTGTCGAAATACGTGTTCAACTGCGCTGTCGCGAATTCCTGCGCCCCCGCGCTCCACGCCACGGCCAAAATAACCGCGCCGATTAATTTACTTCTCATTCTCACTGCCTCCGTTGACGGCGCCAGTCACCGCGGTGGGTGCGGCGGGTTCGTTCTGTTTAACGATTACGAAACGTGTCAAAGCCCCGCGTTTGACCTGCATGAGCACGAGCCTGGTTTTCGCGTCGACCCGCTCCTGGATCACGGTTGAAAACGCTTCGAGGTTCTCGACGTCCGCGCCGTCTACCTTGAGCACAATGTCGCCCTGCCGAAGCCCGGCCGTGCTCGCGACTCCGCCGACCTGCGCCCCGGAAATCAGCACTCCCTTGCTCGATGCGAGTTGCGCGCGGCGCACGATGTTCGGCGTAAGTTCAGACGCCGTGAATCCCCATTCCTCGATCTCGACCTGCTTGCCGCGCATGTCGCTCAGGGCCTGCGTCTTCACGACGATATCTTGTTCTTCGGTCCCGCGCTGGACGCGGACCGTGATGTCTTTGTCCACCGGCAGGTCTGCGATGCGTTTGCGCACGTTGGGCAGGTCTTCTTCAAACCGCGCATTGATGGGCTGTGAATCAACGGCGATCATTACGTCGCCTGGAACGAAACCGGCCTCCGCGCCCGTGGATAGCGGATCGACGTCGGCGATGACAACGCCAAGCTGGTTCGGATCATCAGTCTTGCTCGTCGTTTCCTGAAACGACACGCCAATCGTGGAGCGGGTCACGCGACCCGTCTCGATAATCTGGTCCACGACCTGTTTCGCGGTATCGATGGGGATCGCAAAGCCCACGTTGTCCGCGCCGCCGAGCCTGCGCGTATTGACGCCGACCACTTCGCCGCGAATATTCACCAGCGGCCCGCCGCTGTTGCCGGGGTTGATCGCCGCGTCGGTTTGAATCCAGTTGTTATAGGGCGCGATTGATTCGTCGCGATCACCAAGGTAACGGTCCGTGACGCTGATAATACCCATCGATACCGACCGGGAAAGCCCTTGCGGACTACCCAATGCCAGCACGGTCTGGCCGGATTCAATGTTGGCCGAGCTCGCGAGCTTTACTTTTGGAAAGTTTGTGCGATCAGTTTTGAGTTTCAGCACGGCAACGTCGGTGTACTTGTCCGCGCCGACGACTTCGGCGTCAAATTCGTCTTTGTTATAGAGCACGCAGCGCACCAGCGTGCTTTCGCCGGCGACGTGCTCGTTCGTGACGACGTATCCATCGTCCGAGATAATAAACCCGCTGCCGATCACCGTCACTTCTTCCCGTTTGCCTTCCGAGAAGACTTCCTTCACCGGCCGAATATGCACGAGCGCGGGCGCGACCTTGTTCTTTGCCTGTATGACGGCGCGGTCAGTCGACGTGCCCGTCGTTGCGCAGCCTGCGATTGCTATCGCGCAGGCGGACACTGCTATCGCCAAACGTTTCAAACCTGTTCTCCTTGCAATGGACACCAAGCAGCCAAGGCCCGCATTATAACCGGGCCAGTGTGTGCCGCAACAATAGCTGGTTTTTGTTCGAGGGGATTTTCTATGCTCATGGATACACACACGGACTTACACGGACGATCACCCGCGACCTTTGCCCGTGTCCGTTTGTGTCCGTTTGTGTAAGTCCGTGTGTGTAATCCCAAGGTTTACCCAAAATGACCGAAAGCCTCCTCTTCATCCCCTTTGGCCGGCGCGTCGCGGTGATCGCCGCTCTTACACTATTCGCGCAGCCGCTCCTCGCGCTCGTCGATCTGGTGATGTACCTGATGATGTCCTATTCCGTGTTGCCAACGTCGGAATGGCTGTTGCAGCGCCTGGCCCGGCTTGCGTGCACTTTTCTGGTTCTGGCCGGAATCTTCGCGATTCTTCGCAGCGCGCAGGCCCGGCTGATGCGTTCGGAACCCACATGGCTTGCGCGGCTCACGGAAATGAATGTGATTCTGGGGCTGGCCGTCGCGCTAATCCTGGCCCGGATCGTTCCGCGATCAGTGTGGCACTACGAGGACTTTGGTCCAATAGACCGTTTCATGCCAATCGCTCAAGCCATCACTTTTGTATGGCTCACATTGGCGTGCATGGTCTGGCTCTGGTGGTGCAATTGCCCGCCGCGCCGCGAACGGCTAGCGGCGGTCACGACGCTGGCATTCGTCGGGTTTGAATGGTTCACGGGGTTTCTCGATATCCTGCTGCCGTCGGTTGTGTTTATTTTTACGCCGACACCGGGCCAGTACACGGGCATGCCAGTCTTTTCGATTCCGGGGTCGGACACCTCGGCCATCGTCCAGCTTTCGTCTGGTTTTCGCGGTATCAGCCAGAATACATTTTCGTCCGTTGCGCTGCGCTATTTCTTAATCCATCATGTTGTCGCACTCGTCGCGGCTATACTCGCGTTCATCATCTACAAAATTGCCACACGGAGGGCGGGTAAGCCAACCCGCCATTGATTAGTCTAATTAAGAGAATGGCGGGTTGGCTTACCCGCCCTCCTTTCAATTGCGCGCGAAGTGGAGGGTTGTTCCGGCGGCAGCGTTTGGCGCTATCGGTTGTGATTCGGGGTTCCAGCCTGCGGGCATGCTGACGAGGTAATCGCGGCCTGATGCGCCGGAACTTTCCGCGACGGTTACGTCGAGCGTCGTGGCGGTCGTTTTAAGTTCAAGCACGAGATCCCGAAAGCGGATACGCGTTATCGTTAGCTCAGGCCAATCACCCGGCAGGCGCGGGTTGAGCGTGAATCCGTCTGGTTTCGTATCGAAACCCAGAAACCCGTCGAAGAAAATTTGCGGCAGCATGACGCTTTCGAAAAATTCTTGATCAAGACCGAGCCCACCCGCGGTGCCGCCGCCTTGAAGGGTGCCGTCGCGCGTGCCGTCGTAGTATTTCCGATAGCCGCCCGCCACGGTCACTTCGTCAAACCACGCCGCGATTTCGTTCAACCGTGGCGAGACGCTGTCTGCGCCGCGCACGTTCAGGCGCGCCATGAGGT
>JAWXCN010000229.1:0-14138 GCA_034408725.1 Candidatus Hydrogenedentota bacterium | reverse complement strand
TTGAAGAATTTCCAAACGCTGCCCGTATCCAACCGGCGGCAAAAAATGCACAGGCCCGTCTGCAACGACGGGTCGCCAAGCGTGGTATTGCCCAGTGTGTCGCGCAAAATGCGTTCGAGCGCGTCATGGCTATAAAACGATTCCCAGGCCTTCCACCACCGGCGGGTGAAGATTGCCCGGCTCAATTCCTCGTACCGCACGACGAGGTCCTCGACCTTCCAGCCCAGCGCGAGTCCACAGGCGATCAGCGAACCGGTACTCGTCCCGCCGATTAGGTCAAAATAATCTGCAAGCCGCAAGTCCGGTTTGCCATGCTGCTCGGCCAGCAACTGCTCGATGCGTCGCAGATGCTCCAGCGCAATGAGGCCCCGGATTCCTCCGCCATCCAGAGCAAGGATGCGTTTAGGTCCGTCCCGCGCGAAACGTTCGATCAGTCGATTGGGTTCCATATTCGCGATACTCGTTGGGAGGCCGCTAGCATGCCCAGACCGGCTGCGGCAGCGCAAGCTTTCGGCCCGCCAGCCCAACCAAATCGAGATGGCAAATACGCCGCTTTCCCAAGTTCCTCTCCCTCGTTCCCATTCCTTCGTGATCTTCGTGCCTTCGTGGTGAAAACTCTTACTGCGCTTGTGCTGTCATGTTGTTTGTGGACCACCCCGATGAAATTAGGTCGGTGAGTCTGCCGCACGCTATGATGCGGGCGCTGGCGTTCGCCGGAAAGCGGTTAGGATACGCACTGCCGCCGTGACGCCAACGCCGAAGGCTATAAGGAGGTTTCGACGATGATTCCGAGGCTTCGACACACGGCTATCATATGTTTCGCGCGTGTCCTGCCAATTATTATGGCGGCAACCGCGCAAGCGCACCCCGGCTCCGGCATCGTTGTTGACGACAAAGGGCTTGTGTATTTCGTTCATGCCCAGGTCGGGATTTGGAAGATTGATCGCAAGGGCGAATTGGGAAAGCATGACGGCCCAGCGTTCCATTTTATGACGCAAGACCGGAAAAAGGAGTTTGAAGCCCGCCGTTTGCCGCGCGTGGAAAGCGCGGAAGTAGTGTTGGCCGGCACAAAAACGAAACTCATTCTCTCCAGCAGTTTTCCGTTAACTATTGGTTCGGATGGCAACCTCTACTATCCAATCTGCGAAGGCGAGGGACCTGTGCAGATGATGCGAATGACACCCAAAGGAGAAACTACGCTGGTTGCCACGTTGCCGCCAGCGACCGAGATAGGCATGGATGGCAAACCGTTGATCGCAAAATGGATTCACGGGCTGGCCCCCGGCCGTGACGGCGTGCTCTATTACAGCGAGAAAGAAGCGGTCCGGCGAATCGGACCCGACGGCGCGATCACGATGGTTGCGGACAAGATCACCGTACCAGATTGCGAACACCCACCCGCGATTCCGGATGATCGGGGCGGGCCCGTGCTGCGCGGCCTGGACGTAGCGGAGGACGGCAGCATTTACGTCGCCGCCTCCGCGTGCAGCGCATTGGTCAAGATTTCGCCCACGGGCAAAGTGAGCGTGGCGCTGCGATCTACCGATGCCTGGTCGCCAACGGGTGTTGCGATTGCCGGCAAGGATATTTACGTCCTCGAGTCCCTCTACGTAAAGTCTGACCAGGCCAAGGATTGGCTTCCGAGGATACGCAAGATAGCGGCCGATGGCCAGGTAACAGTGCTCGCGACCGTACCCGCGCAGAATTAGGCCCCGTTAGCATGTTGCAAAATTTGCGCCATCGTAGTACGCTTTATTTCAAAGGGCTACACGCCCAGTCCCGGCCTTCCGGAGCGTGTCGCCTGTAAACGCCCCTGCATTGAGGGAATGTCTCCTCGTCATCCCCTGAAATTGCCCCCCACGGAGGTAGTGCGTCCTACCATGACAATGATCCAGCATGCATCGGACTCGATGGAACACTTTAAGGGCCAGTGGCGCGCAGTCGTTGCGCGCTATCAGAAGCCAAGCCATCTGCGCAGCACATGGCAACTGGTGAATACTGTTATCCCGTATTTCCTGCTCCTTGGCCTCATGTATTGGAGCTTGGACTACTCCTATTTGTTGACCCTCGCGTTATCAATTCCCGCGGCGGGTTTCCTCGTGCGGATTTTCGTCATTTCGCACGATTGCGGGCACGGCGCTTTTTTCCGATCACGGAAGGCCAACGACATTGTCGGCGGCCTAACTTCGGCCCTGTGTCTGACGCCCTATAACTACTGGAAGCACGAGCACGCCCTTCACCACGCAAGCGCCGGCAATTTGGACAAACGTGGCCACGGGGACATTTGGACCCTGACTGTGCGCGAGTACATGGCCGCGTCGTGGAAAAAGAAACTGGCGTATCGCCTGTATCGTAACCCCATCATTCTATTTGGCATCGGCGCGTTCGCCGTGTTTATTTTGGAATACCGCATCCCCCCGAAAAATGGCAATGCGCGAGACAAGATGAGCGTCTGGCGCACCAACGCGGCCATTGGCGCGGTCGTATTGTTCGCGGCATTGACGTTTGGCGTCAAAGCCCTCATGTTGATTCAATTTCCGATCTTCCTGCTGGCCGCCGCCGCCGGCGCGTGGTTGTTCTACGTGCAACACCAGTTCGAGGGCGTGTACTGGGCCGAAGATAAAGAGTGGGATTACTTCTCAGGCTGCGTCGAGGGCAGTTCGTGTTACCGCTTGCCGAAGGTGTTGCAATGGTTCACGGCAAGCATCGGGTACCACCACGTTCATCACCTGAGCTCGAAGATTCCAAATTACTATCTCGAAAACTGCCACCGCGAGAACCCTCCCCTGCAACAGGTGCATCAACTGACGCTGTGGTCCAGCCTCAAGTGTCTCCAGTTCCGCCTGTGGGACGACGAAGCCCGCGCATTGCTGACGTTCGCGGATCTGCGCGCGTATCGCAACAAGCGCAAGAAAGACGAGTCGCGCGCTGCTTAAGGGATTTCGTTGGTGCGGCTAACGCGAATCAGAATCAGAAGGAATTAATTAGACCGTAATTGCGCATGATCAGGTAAAAAACCAACGCGCCGATCATTGCCAATGCCACGCCCATCCACGCGCTGAACGTCAATACCGCTGGACCGAAAAACTTCTCATGATGTTCCGTGCGGTAGCTCTGGCGGAGCGACCAGCCTAGACCAGCTACCAAAACCACCAGAACTACCAACATCACATAGGCACCCATTGGACTTCTCCCTGGATGGCGCAGGTTCACGCCTTCTGCCTAGATAAACGACGCAGGGTGCGGGCTTTATTTCTGAACCGCTATTGCCCGTAATGGGAAAAATGCGCTTACCGCGAAGTGCATCGTGCAACCCGTTGGACTATACTTGCGCTGGCTTGCGGGTCATTCAAATGGCGGTATTCTGAATCTCATGATAAAACATATTCTCGTACCCACTGATGGAAGTGAACAGGCGCTCATCGGAGTGCGCTACGCGGTGGCCGTGGCCAAACACCTCGGCGCGACTATTCATGGCCTGCACGTCGTCGACGTTAAGTTGCTCGAAGGGCCGTTCCTCCGTGATGTTGCCGCGTCGCTCGGCACCGCTCCGTTTGCGAATTACCAGGGCAACATCAGCATGATTCTGGAGGAACGAGGGGAGGCAGCCTTGTCCGCCGTCGTTCAACAATGCGAACTGGCGCAGGTGCCCTACACCACGGAACAGGCGACAGGGCCCGTGCCGCGGACGATCGTTGAACAGAGCGAACTGCGCGAGATGATCGTCCTGGGGCGTAGCGGCGAGCACAGTGAATGGTTGGGAGGTCTGCTCGGGTCCACGACGGAAGCCGTAGTGCGGCACGCGCGACGTCCGGTTTTGATCACCAATAACGAAGCGCCAAAATCGTCTCATTTCCTGGTCGCGTATGATGGGTCATCGAACGCGAAGCGCGCCTTGCAAGCCGGCGCTGAATACGCCAGCGCGTGGAACGCGCCCCTCGATGTACTGGTCATCAGCGCGAAGGCGGAACCCATCGTTGCCGAAGCCGAGAAATATCTTCAGCCCCACGCGCTCGAGATTCACGTCGAAGTGCGCGACGGCGACCCCAGCGAAACCATCGTAGCGTATGCGGCGGAGCGCGCAGTGGACCTATTGATCATGGGCGCATACGGCCATACCAAAGTGCGGGAACTGGTCGTAGGCAGCACCACGGCGTACGCGATGAATCATGCGCCGTGCCCCATGCTGATGGCGCGATAATACCGCGGCGCGCTCCGTGAATAGAGGAACACCATGCCAAAAAAAGAAAAGATCGTTATCCGTCGCGACGACAATTTGAAAACCATCGACGACGAACTCGACGCCGCCATGGGCCGGCTTGACGGCGCGAATGATCGCATTACGACGCTGTTGCACGCCATGGACCAGAACCAGCCCATCGAAATACCCGTTGGCAGCGCCGCGGACTGGCACGACGAAACGTCCACGCCACGCGTGGCCGCCGGTGAGGAAGAAGAGTAGGTGCGTCCACTCGCTCTGCCCGGACCTACAATCTGCGCTGCGCCGTGAACAGTGCGCGCGGACATGTCCCGGAATTGGATCGGCCGATGCGCGTACTCATCACCGATCCCCATCTCAAAGGCGGTGGTCAAGTCCGGTACGTCATAGAACTTGCGCGGCGTCTGACACTGCTGGGCCACCAAGTCACCGTTGGTTGCAAGACCGGCAGCGTGTTGACCGCAATGGCGCGGGACGCCGGCGCCCAGGCGTACAACGTGTTTCAATACCGGGGTGGCGCGCGGCCCGCTGCGTGGTGTCACGATATTCGCGCCCTGCGACAGTTTATCCGCAAAAACCAACCCGACGTGATTCACGCAAACGGATCGCAGGACCATTGGGTCAGCGCGCTCGCGAATCAATGGCTAGGCCATCCGGTCTGCATGGTCCGCTCCCGGCACAACACCTATTCCGTCGGCGAGAATTGGGCCAATCGCAAACTCAATCGCGAATGGACCGATTATCAGATCGCGGTGTGTAAAGCGGTCTTCGATCTTCGTGCTGGCCGGCCAGTGTTCGATTCCAAGCGCATGTGCGTGGTTCACAATGGCGTGGACCCGGAATTGTTCCGGCCCAATGCCGATGTGCGGGCGCAAGCGCGGGCAGAATTCGGTTACGGCAATGATCATGTTGTGGTGGGTATTGCCGCGCGCCTGGCGGAAGCCAAGGGCCATCGATTTTTGTTCGAGGCCGCCGCGCAACTCCAGAACGCATTTCCCAATTTGCGCCTGCTGGTGCTCGGACAGGGCGTGCTGGAACAGTCCCTGAAAGACCACGCGCGCGATCTCGCCATCGAAGGCATCACCCATTTCGCCGGCTTTCGCAACGACATCGGCGCGTGTATGCAGGCCTTCGATATCGGCGTACAACCCTCGATTGATTGCGAGGCCTCGTCTTTTAGCGTCTTGGAACAGATGGCCACGGAAATACCCATTGTCACTTCAGACCACGGAGGCACAAAGGAAATCGTTCGCGACGGAATAGACGGTTTCGTAGTGCCGCAGGGAACAGTCGAGCCCCTGGCAGGCGCGCTCTCCAAGCTTGTCGAAGACGCGGAACTCCGCCACAGGTTTGGAGCGTCCGCGCGGCAGCGGGTAATCGAGGAATTCACGCTCGATCTGTTGGCCAAACGCACGCTCAAGGCATACGCGGACGCCCTTGCAATTGCACGCAACCGGCGCGTCGCGTGAACATCCTCCACATCAACGATCAGGTTGGTTGGCGCGGGGGAGAGCAGCAGGCCAGCTATCTCATCCGTGGATTCGCGCAACTCGGACATAGCTGCCTGATTGCGGGCCGTCCCGGCAGCGCGTTTATCGAGCGCGATCACGGTGTTCCCGGTCTGGTGCGTATCGCGGCGCCCTGCCGTGGCGAATGGGATATTCCAACAGCCATTACGCTCTCGCGCGCCGTCCGCGATCACAGTGTGGACATTCTTCACGCGCATAGCAGCCATGCGCTTACCTACGCCGTGCTCGCGCGGAAGTTAGCAGGAAGGGGGAAAGTGGTCGCGTCCCGCCGCGTGGACTTCCCGCCGAACGCAAACATTTTCAGCCAATGGAAATACCGGCAACCCGATCGCATTGTCGCAATTTCCCATTGCATTGCGCGCGTACTGCGAGATTTTGGCGTTGCAGAGGATAAACTGCGGACGGTGCATAGCGGCATCGATCCGATGCGGTTCGACGTCGATCCCTTGCCGCGCGCCGAATTGGGCATTCCCGAAGACGCGCCACTGGCGGGAAATGTTGCTGCTCTCGTTGGACACAAGGATCAGGCAACACTCCTCGACGCGGCGACTCACGTGCTCGAGGCCATTCCGGATTTCCGGTTGGTCATTGCGGGAGAAGGACCACTGCGCCCGCAACTCGAGGCGCAGATTGCGCGATTGAACATCGGCCATGCAGTCACGCTCTTGGGCAACCGCTCCGACGTGCCCCGTATCCTGCGCGCGCTGGACGTATTCGTCATGTCCAGTAAGGAAGAAGGTCTTGGAACCTCGGTGCTCGACGCCATGGCCTGTCGCATCCCGGTAGTTGCTACAAACGCGGGTGGAATACCGGAAGCCGTGATAGATGGGGAAACCGGCCTGCTTGCGCCAGTGGGCAACGCCGAAAAACTCGGACATGCAATCGTCCGTGTGGTGAGAGACGCCAAATTGGGAACGGCACTCGCCGCCAATGCATACAATCGATTCATTGAAAAATTCACGGTCGACCGCATGGTTGCGGGTAACGTGGCTGTTTATGCGGAAGTTCTTGGGCTGAGTTGAGAAATAGTTTGGAAATAAGATGGAAATGAGCGCGGAATAGTCGATTTGCCTAAAATGTATAAGATACTATATATTCAATACTTATACCTATATTGAAATGGAAATGACATTGGAAATGAAATGTGATATGATTGAGTCATGGCGATTTCCTATGCGCTTCCCGATCATTGGGGAAAATTCGACGCGGTCGCCGTTGCACCGGCCCTGACCGCCGCGAAGGCCGCAGTGCTTTCGCTGACCCTCATCCCATACCAGCGAAGTTGGGCGGAAAAACTCCAGACCATTCAGTTGAAGCGAGAAGTCGCCGGCACTTCCCGCATTGAAGGCGCAGACTTCACGGACGTCGAACTCGAACTTGCCATGACGAAACAACCGGGTGAACTTCATACCCGGTCGCAGCGGCAAGCGGCGGCGGCCGTGAAGGCCTACCGCTGGATTGCGATGCTTCCCATCGACTATCCCATAACCCGCGAGACGATTCTTGAAATTCACCGGTTAATCGTAACGGACGCCGACGACGACCACTGCCCTCCGGGCGTCTTGCGCGGGCCTGATCAGAATGTGACATTTGGATCGCCGCGGCACCGGGGCGTACAGGGTGGGGACGAGTGTGCGGCCGCATTTGACCGGTTTTGCGACGAACTCGATGGTCAGATGCGCACGACGGACATTCTCGTCAGGGCCTTGGCCGCTCACTATCATTTCGCCGCGATGCATCCATTTCTCGATGGTAACGGTCGCACGGCGCGGGCACTGGAAGCGCTTTTTCTGCAACGGTGCGGGTTGCGCGACACCTTGTTCATCGCTATGTCGAACTACTATTACGAAGAGAAACAGGCGTATTTGCAAGCGCTCTCCGACGTTCGCACCCAGCAGCATGATTTGACGCCCTTCCTTATTTTCGGGCTGCGTGGAATCGAGATTCAGTGCTTGCGCTTACTCGAGGAAATTCGCGTCAACCTGTCAAAGGCGCTGTACCGGAACCAGATGTATGATTTGTTCAATCGATTAAAGAGCACGCGCAAACGGGTCATCGCCGAACGGCAGATAAAAATTCTCTCGATGCTGCTCGAACAAAGTGAGACTGTCGATAAATTGGAAGAAGCAATGTTTCCGTTTTACACATCGCTCAAGAATCCAGCGAAAGCGTGGGTGCGCGATGTCGACAGCCTTTTATCCCTCAGGGCAATCGGCGGTCGCCAGACGGAGTCCGGCGGCATCGAACTCTTCGCGCGTCTCGAATGGCCCACGGAGATCACCGAAACCGAATTTTTTCGCATCGTCAACGCGATGCCCAAGGCGAAGACCCACCGGTTCCTGGATCACTGATTCGCCTTCCAATTTCACTATCCGTTACCATGGCCGCTTGTTTTCCGGGTTCACATTTCCGAAAGGAATTTTGCGCATGCCGTGGCGCCACAAACTCAAAACCAGTTTTGTTCTAACTGCCTGCATTTGCGCGCTGGGGCAAGAGCCACCGGCATACGCGCCCAACATTGCCAGCCCGTCCTCCGAAGGCGTGCGCGCTATTGGCGCATTTCATCCGGTCGAAGGTTTCAAAGTCGAGCTGTTCGCCGCGGAACCCATGCTTGCGAATCCCGTCGCGTTCTATATCGATCATCAGGGCAGTTTTTATGTCGCTGAAACCTTTCGCCATCACAAAGGCGTGAGCGATATGCGCGGTCACCGGGACTGGCTGGTGGACGACCTCGCCGCGCGCACATTGGAAGACCGGCTCGTGGCCATGAAGAAAAACCTCGGTAATGATTTTCCCGGTTATACGGTCGAACACGATCGCGTGCGGTTTATCGCCGATGACGACGGAGACGGCAAGGCGGACCGTGCGGAAGTGTTTGCCGATGGGTTTAAGGATGCGCTCGCGGGAATCGGCGCTGGGTTGTTGGTGGACCGTGGCAATGTGTTCTATACCTGCATTCCGGAATTGTGGAAACTTCGCGACGAAGACGGCGACGGGAAAAGCGACACCCGCGACGTGTTGAGTTCTGGGTATGGTGTACACATAGGCTTTCTTGGCCACGACCTTCACGGCCTGCGCAAAGGGCCGGATGGCCGCATCTATTTCTCCATCGGCGATCGCGGTGCGCATGTAAAAACGTTTGATGCCGGAATCATTGACGAACCGGACACCGGCGCAGTGTTTCGTTGTTTCCCCGACGGCACATGCCTTGAAATTGTCCATCGCGGCTTGCGCAACCCGCAGGAACTCGCCTTCGACGATTTCGGAAACCTGTTCACAGGCGACAACAACTCGGACGGCGGCGACCAGGCGCGATGGGTGTGGATTGTCGATGGTGGCGACAGCGGTTGGCGCATCGGCTATCAGTGGATCACCGAACCCAATTCGCGCGGACCGTGGAATGCTGAAAAAATGTGGGAGCCGTACCATGAAGGTCAGCCCGCGCATATCGTGCCGCCGCTCGCAAACATTGGCGCGGGCCCGTCAGGCCTCTCGTATTACCCAGGGACCGGCATGCCGGAAACCTACCGCGGCTATTTCTTCATGTGCGACTTTCGCGGTGACGCAAACGTCAGTTTGGTCCATGCGATCAAGATGTCGGCGAAAGGCGCGAGTTTCGAAATAGCCGACCGGCACGATTTCCTCAAAGGCATGTTGGTCACTGACTGCGACTTTGGCATGCGCGCGGGACTCTACGCGACCGACTGGACCCAGGGTTGGAACCAGCCGATGAAAGGCCGGATTTACCGCATCTTCAATTCAGTCGACGACCTGGCCATGGACGAAACCCGCGCGATCCTCGCGGAAGGCATGACCAATCGGTCCGTCGCCGATCTCGCGGCATTGCTGAGCCATGCCGATCAGCGTGTGCGTTACGAAGCCCAATGGGCACTCGCGGATCGCGGCGATGACGGACGGCAAACGCTGCTGTCTGCCGCGCAAAAGGGCGGAACTCCGCTTGCTCGTCTACACGGAATCTGGGGCTTGTGGCATCTGGGATTGCGCGGCATCGCGCCGGAAGAATTGGTTGCGCTGGTGGATGATCCCGTTGAAGAAGTCCGCGCACAATCCGCGCGCGTGTTGGGCGATGTCCGGTTCGCTCCCGCCCTGCAATCCCTGGCAGCGAAGTTAAACAATCAAACTCCCCGCGTAAAATTCTTCTTCGCGCAGGCCCTTGCGCGTATGCCAAAGGATGAATCCGGCGCGGCGCGAAGCGCGCTGCTAACCTTATTGCGCGACAATGCGAACGCCGACGCGTACCTGCGCCACGCGGCCGTCATGGGACTCAACGCGCAGGCAAGTGAAACGGAACTCGCGGTGCTCACGGCGGATGATTCAGCGCCAGTGCGCCTTGGCGCGTTGCTTGTCCTTCGCCGGTTACATAGCGAGGCCACTGCGAAATTTCTTGGTGACGCCGATACTTTCATTCGCACCGAAGCCGCGCGCGCGATTCACGACGAAGGCATCGCGGACGCAATGCCGGTGCTGTCGCAAATGGACCCCGATGCCGCCGGTGCGGATAACGCAGCATTCTCGCGTCGCGTATTGAACGCGAGATTCCGGCTCGGCGGAGCAGATGGCGCGGAATCACTCGCTGCTTATGCGTCTAGCGCAGCGCCCGCAAACCTGCGCGCAGAGGCCATCGCGCATCTTGCACTGTGGACGAGCCCGCCCGCGCTTGATCGCGTCACCGGCGCCTGGCGTCCAATGACGCCGGGCAAAGCGACAGACGCGGTCGCGGCATTGCAACCGCGGATTAATGCGTTGATCGCCGCAGACGACATTGCCGTGGCGAAGGCCGGATGCGCAGCCGCCGCGGCATTGCGCATGGCGAATGCGAACGACGAACTGTTCGACGTGGTGAACGCGAATGACAAGGACCACGATCTCCGCGCGGCCGCGTTGCGCGCGCTCGGCGTAACGGAGTCTCCACGATTGCGCAAGGCCATCGACATCGCCCACGCCGCCGGCGCGCCCGCCCTTCGGTCGGAAGCGGTCACCCAACTCAGCGCCATTGATCCCGGAGCCGCAACCGTAATTTTGAAACAGACCGTCGAAAGGGGAGAAACCGAAGAAAAGCAGGTGGCTCTTGCGCTATTGGGTGAAATGACACATCCCGCTGCCGAAACGATAATCAGCGCATGGATGGACAGGCTCATTGCCGGAAACTCCGCGATGGAAATACAACTCGATATTCTCGATGCCGCGCGCACCGCGAAAACGGAGTCGTTAAAAACAAAACTTGCGGTGTACGATGCGTCGCTGTCCCCCGGCGATCCCCTTGCAAAATACCGGCCCGCGCTTTTTGGGGGAAACCCGCGCAACGGCTCGCGCGTTTTCTACGACGAAGCTTCGGTCTCCTGCATGCGCTGTCATGTCATGCTTGGGCGCGGCGGCGGCGAAGTCGGCCCGGAACTCACGCACATCGCCGCGAAGTATGACCGTGAATACTTGCTGGCCGCGGTGGCCGTTCCAAACCACCAGATCGCCGAGGGCTACGAAAACGTTTCGCTCACGCTCAAAGACGGAAGATCGATCATGGGCCGGATGATTTCAGAAACCGATGCAGAACTTGTACTCGAAGTGTCATTCGTGGAAGAAGACCCCTTCGCCGATCCCCAGCTTGCACTCGCCCACAGCACCGTGGATGTTACCGCGGAAGGCGCGGCGCCGGGCGCCCGTGTGCCGTTACCGCGCATCACGATAGCGAAAAGCGAAATTGAATCGCGTGTAAAAGCCCTGTCATCCATGCCCACGGGATTGGCCGAAATTCTTTCACCCAGGCAATTGCGCGATCTCATCGCATTTCTCGCGGAACGGAAATAGCCGTGCAGAACGATTTATCGCCCACCGCGCGAGTCAACACTGATGCACCACCAACGGCGCCCGGAGCGCTGAACGCGCCTCACCTGCGTCAATTGTGCAACTGCACTGTCGCGGCCTTCCTTATAATGCTGTTGCCCTTTTTTTCGTGCCGCGATGATTCGCTGGGTGAGGCGCCGCCACCGGTTGAAATTGCAGAAGAAACGCCAATAACCGCTCCAGTTCCGCCACAAACAGCACCGCCCGATGTAATGCCTGTTGCAGATGATGGTCCTAAACCGTCCGAGGCAGCCATTGCCGGTCCACGCGTAATTATCCTTGGTTTCGACGGAGTCGAACCGAGTCTTGTGGATGCAATGATCGCCAAAGGCGAACTCCCCAACCTCGCGAAGCTCGCCAAAGACGGCGTGTACACGCGACTCGGAACCACGGTCCCGGCCCTGTCCCCCGTCGCATGGGCATCGTTCGCAACCTCAACGACACCTGCCGTTCATGGCGTGTTCGATTTCATTGGGCGCAATCCGTCCACATACCGGGCCGCGGGCGGCGAAGGCCACCTCGAACAACCACGGCTTGCGGCAGATGGCAGCGTCGCCACGCCGGCACGGTACATGTCGCAACGCACCGGCGATGCGTTTTGGTTGGCCGCCGATGCGCAAGGAAAACGCGCAAAAATTATCCGCGTGCCTTTCGCGTTTCCTGTAGACGCGCTGAAACACGGCCTCATGCTCGGTGGCGAAGGCGTGCCGGATATCCGAGGCACCGCCAGCACCTCGTTGTGGATGTCGGATACCGTCACTGACGAACAGCTTCGCGAAACACCCGGCGGCGGTTACTACATCAAGCTGTCATTTGCGGGAGACGCCGCCACCGTAAACATTCCCACGGCGCGCGATCCCCGGCCTGGCCGCGCCGCGTCGGTGCAGGTGCCCCTCAACCTTGCCGTTGATCGACAGAACCACACTGTTACCATGAATCTGCCCACGGCTAAAGTCACGGTCGAGCAGGGACAATGGTCCGAATGGACGGAATGGACGTTTGTTGTCACGCCCGTGTTCAACGTGCAGGCCATCAGCCGGTTCCATGTCATCGAAGCGGGTGAGCACGTCCGTCTCTACATGACCTGCATGGAAATGCATCCGCGCGCGCCGCTCGTGCCGATTAGCGCGCCCCCCGCATACAGCGGCGAGTTGGCGGACCGTTACGGCCTGTACGAAACCGTCGGCTGGTCGCACGACACAAATGCGCTGCGCAAGGACGCGCTCCCCGAAGATGTCTTCCTCGCGGATGCCCGAGCGGAAACGGATTGGGTGGAGAAACTGACGCTCGACGAACTCGACCGCCAACATTTCGAGATGTTGATTGCGTGTTGGACGGAAACAGATCGTGTCGCCCACACGTTCTGGCGGTTCCGCGATCCGAAGCATCCGCTTTACACCGCCGAAGGCGCGGCCAAATACGGTGCTATTGTCGAAGATACTTACAGGCGCATGGACGAGACGGTTGGGAAAGTCGCCGGGAAACTCGCGGCGGACGATCTGCTCATGATCCTCTCCGACCACGGGTTCCACAGTTTCCGCACAGGTTTCAGCGTGACTACGTGGTTGATCCGAAATGGCTATCTCGCGGTCGAAGGCCAGACCGATCCCGCGACGGCAATCAACGAAAAAGATTTTTTGAATGGCTACGACTGGTCGCGCACGAAGGCTTATGGCATTGGTGTTGGCGGAATCTATCTCAATCTCAAAGGCCGCGAAGGCCGGGGTATTGTGTCGCCGGAAGAAGCGCCGGCGTTGATCGCGGAGATCAAACAAAAGCTTCTGCAACTCACCAATCCGGATACCGGCAAAAAAGTGTTCAGTGACATTTACACAGTGGACAACGCTCAAGCCGGC
The DNA here is from genome assembly GCA_034408725.1 of Candidatus Hydrogenedentota bacterium. Lineage (GTDB taxonomy): Bacteria > Hydrogenedentota > Hydrogenedentia > Hydrogenedentales > SLHB01 > JABWCD01. Next base: position 672 of record JAWXCN010000229.1, on the reverse strand, counting down.
GCCAAAGCCAATGCGCCCGATCTTCAGTTTGGGTACGCCGAAGGTTTCCAAACATCCAAATCCTCCGCCCGCGGAGAAGCAACCGCCGAACTGTTCGCCCCGAACAAAGACAAGTGGAGCGGCGACCACGCGGCATCCGCGGCAAAAGAAACGAAAGGTATTTTCTTTGCGAACAAGCCACTATCCGGTGCAACCGATCCGTCAATCATGGATTTAGGGCCGACCGCGCTGCGGTTCTTGCATGTCGAGATTCCCGCTGACTATCAGGGGAAGTCGTTATTGGACTGATAGGCCAGGGCAATCGCGCTTCATTGCGAAGCGATCTTGCCCAGGAAATGGAAAGCGGCAGCTACCCGCTGTCGCACTCCAAGGCGCTCCGCGCGGATTTTAGACGTCGTTTGGCCGCGCGAAGCGCCTTGGACTGCGGCGTGTCAGCGCCGCTATCACTTCGGGGTACTCAAATGCTCCAATAAATTTGAAGGCTTCAGGCACACGTGAACAGAAAACAGGGCAATCACACTTAACTGCGAAGCGATCTTGCCCAGGAATGGGAAAGCGGCAGCTACCCGCTGTCGCACTCCAAGGCGCTCCGCGCGGATTTTAGACGTCGTTTGGCCGCGCGCAGCGCCTTGGACTGCGGCGTGTCAGCGCCGCTTTCACTTCGGGGTACTC
>JAWXCN010000228.1:0-9265 GCA_034408725.1 Candidatus Hydrogenedentota bacterium | reverse complement strand
TAATATGGCTGTTCGTTCCACCGGCCATGCTCTTTATACTCGGCCGGCTCGTGCGGCCATGCTACGTCGAGCGCTACGTACTGTATTCGTCAATCGCTCTGTTCCTCGTGATGGGCGGCGCCATCGCGGCATTGCCGAAACGTTCGCTGCAATACGCGGCAATCGCCCTGGTCGCGCTCGTCTACGCGGGCAACCTTTATGACTATAACCGCCCGCTTCGCCCATCGTATGCCGATACCGGCGCAATCCTCCGTGACGAGTTCGCACCGGGAGAGCGCCTATTCGCAAGTCTCGACTACATTCAAAAGCCCATGAAGTATTACGCGGGCATACCGTACGAGGCGAATGTTGGCGACAGCGGAACGTTTGTGGAACAGGCGCTTGCCGAAGCGCATAGCGGCAAACGCGCCTGGATATGGTTTATCGAAGTGCCGGGCGTGTGGGAGTTCGACAAAATCGACGCGCAAATCCGGTCCGGCGAATTCGACGTGAAGCATTGGAAGTTTCAAGGACGGTGGGCCACGCATTTGTATCGGCTCGATCCCGGAAAGACGAATGCTTCGCCGTGAAACGTAGCGGCGACATTCACACCCAACATTGATTCGCAGCGCCGCGCGCAATACCGAAAGAGGGAAAACGCATGCTCGGCAAATTCTTGTTCGTTATCTTCGCTTCCATCCCAAGCACCTTCGCGGAGTTTCCACCGTTTGACGAATTACCGGAACAGGCCGCGCTGCCGGACCCCTTTGTCATGATGGATGGCACGCGCATCGAAACCGCGGAAGACTGGAACGCGCGGCGGCGTCCCGAGCTCAAGCAACTCTTTCAACATTACATGTATGGCATCATGCCCGCGCCCGTAGCCATTCGCGCGGAACCGGAACAGCCCGACGCCGATATACTCGACGGCAAGGCGGTCTTGCGCCAAGTGGTCATTTCATTTCCGTCGCTGCCGCACAACGCGCCGCGCATCCATCTCGCACTCGTGCTGCCCAAACATGACTCCGTGCAACCCGCGCCGGTGTTCGTGACGATAAATAAATGCGGCAACCATACCGTGCTCGCGGATTCCGAACTGATTATCAATCCCGAAGCCCTCCTGCACAAGGAGTGCCCCGGCCCCGCGGAGGACATTCGCGGAAAGGACACAGACTTCTGGTGCATTCCGTACCTGATTGAGCGCGGTTACGGATTCGCGACATTTCACGAAAGCGACATTGATCCCGATCTCGATGATTTCACGGACGGCATACATCCGTTTTTTCCGAATCTCGAAGCCGCGCCGGAAAACCGTTGGGGCACCATTGCCGCATGGGCCTGGGGCATTCACCGATGCGTGGACTACCTCGCGACCGCGCCCGGCGTTGATCCAAAGAAAATATGCGTGACCGGACATTCGCGGCGCGGGAAGACTGCGTTATTCGCTGGCGCGATGGACGAACGCATCGCCCTGGTGGTCCCGCACCAATCCGGCACGGGCGGCGCAGCGTTGAGCCGCGACAACGATCAGGAAACCGTGGAACGCATTAACCGCGTGTTTCCGCATTGGTTCAACGATGCTTTCGCGCAGTTCGGCGACAACGAATCGAAATTGCCCATTGACCAGCATTTGCTGATGGCGCTCGTCGCCCCACGCCCCCTGCTCGACACCATGGGCCTCCAGGACAAATGGGCGAATTACGACAGTTCACTCCGCGCATTGCGCGCCGCCGCGCCGGTCTGGAAACTTCTAGGCGCAAAGGGAATGGTTGGCGAAGGTTTAATCACTGCACCCGAAAAAGTCACCGCCGAAAACGCCGGCGCACTTCTCCAATACCGCCGCGACACCAAACACACCATGGACCGCGGATACTGGGAAGCAATACTCGACTTCGCGGATTTGCAGTTCGGACGTTAACGGGAGGGCGCGCGTCCTCGCGCGCTTGTGCCGTTGCAACCGACACGGCGCAATGCGGGAGGGCGCGCGTCCTCGCGCGCTTGTGATCACCGAAGGCTTGTGCGATACCCGGCGCGCGGGGACGCGCGCCCTCCCGGGTCGGGTGAATCCGGTGGGGGTTCGACGCCGGGTGGCAATCCGAGAAATGCCTTGGCGGGATCGACGTACTCGATACCATCGGCCGCGAGAGGTAAATTGCTTTGCGCCCATTGCTCCACCCGGATGAATTCAACGCTACCATCCAACCAGAGTACATTGCCGCCGCCGGGAACGTGATTCATTTCCCATGATTGGGCGCCTTGATAAACGACGTCCCACATCAACGGCCAACGCGGGGTTGGGCCGTCTGCCAAGGGAATCGTTATTGGTGTGCTGGTGTAGGCGCCGAAATAATCGTACGCTTGGCGCAAACTCCATTCGCCACGGAGAAATGTCACCAACCATGGCGATCCATCGGGGTTGGAATGAAACCCGGTGTTTGGGTCTGACGGACATTGGAACAAATTTCGGTCTACAATGTAATCGCCAATCAGCGTCGTAAGGCAATCCGCGTTGTAGTTGCCGCCACTCCACGGAAATTCACCACTGTTTTCGCTGGCGTACAGGTGCATTGAAAGGCCGAGCTGCATAAGGTTATTCGCGCAGCTTGCCCGGCGCGCGGTTTCCCGGGCGCGCGCGAGCGAGGGCAATAGAATTGCCGCGAGAATGCCGATGATCGATATCACCGCCAACAACTCGAAGAGCGTGAATCCCTCCCGGCGTTGATTCATTGGCCTCCCTCCTTCCACGCAACGATGCGTGGCCCGAGCGGCGTGAGTGAGATGTCTGCTTCGATGCGTGTTACGTGCGCGCCATTCGGCGCAAGCGATGCTGTTGACACCACGCGGACGCGACGATCTGTTTCCAGCCGCACCACTTCCACCGAGAACGCGCCTTCGCCCAACGGCGTGTCGCGTTCGCCGGCATACGCGATGTCTGAGCGCAACATGGCCACCGCCTTGTCAATGCCCGCCTCGGCAAGCTGCATGCTCACCTGCATACGCGCCGCGCGATTTGACGCCGACATCGACGTGTTCAGCATCATTATGAAACCGCCAACCAGCGACGTCAGGATAATGGTAAGCACCAGGGCAACCAGCAGGGCCGAGCCGCGATCATTCCGTCGATTTTGCGCATGCGTCATGTGTCACTTCCCGCGCGTAACGTTGCGATAAGCACCCGCACTCGGCTTTCGTCTGGCGCTTTGGCAGGAGACATGCGCAACGTCACCCGGCGCGCGGCCGCGGGTGACGCGGTATCAAATTGAAATTGCGCGGAGACGTAGGCAACCGGATAGGAACGAATACGTCCCACGGTATAAGTCTCGCCCTCCTGAACAATGTCCCAGATCGCAAATTTTCCATTCGCCATGCCAATGCCCGTGTAGCCTTCCTCGGACTTTAGAATCAGTTGCTCGGCACCTGTCTCGAACGATCCCGCTACTGGCAGGACGGCCTGCGCACTATGCACGGCGCGCGCGAAATCCGTTGCGAAGCGTTCCGCGGCTTGAGCGTGCAGCAGGCGTTCGCTGCCTGCCGATGCAATGCGTCCCGTGCGCAAGAATGCGATCATGCACATATTCAGAACAATCCCGGAGATCACGATATAGGCCAGCATCTCCATGATGGTGAAGCCGGACCGTTCCGCAAACCTGCGCGGAATCATGGCGCCTTCTCCGCAATGAGCGTAGTGATGGATCGCTCGGCGCGACGGGCGTTCCCGGTGCGCCAAACAACTGAAGCGGTTACTTCTTTCAATGGCGCGGACACGCCCGGCACGGGGGCAATCGTCACGCGCGCCTCAACCAATGGACCCAGGCGCTCAAGTGTGGCTGCCGTGCTTACAAAGGAATGCGCGCCATCCGTCAACGCAGAGAACGGCATCGAGCGCAACGACTCCATCTCATTCTGCATTGCCTGAACTGCAATCGCCTGCTCTTCCATTATGCGCATCCGGTCGAGACCGAACCGGCACAGTTGCGCAACACCGGCAAGTCCAACGGTCATCACAAAGATAGCCGCAGTTAGTTCAAGAACCGTGAAACCCGCATTGCGCTTCGACCCATACTTGGGGACTGTCAACGGCCCATGTTTGGGGACTGTCACCGGCATCGGCTTTTTGATGCCGGTGGCTGTCCCCGGCCCGACATCTACAACAGGGGACAGCCCCTCCGGGTTCGCAAACTGCCGCGAACCCGGGGAACAGTCCCCGCGCGAATCCGGAGGACATTCCCCGTGCGAATCCGGGGGACAGTCCTCGTGCGAACCCAGGGGACAGTTCCCATTTTCACCGCGAGGGACAATCGCGCAATGGCAATCGTTCATGGCGCCGCCGGGGGCAGCACGCGCTGCAATTCTTCGACAGTGGTGATGCCGTCCCGCACGAGCTGCGCGGCGGCCACGGCGAGTGGACGCATGCCTGCATGAACGGCGCTTTCGTGCAACGCGGTGGTGCGCGGACGTTCGAGCACGCGTTCGGCAAAAGCCCCACTCACACACAGCAGTTCACCCAATGCCGTGCGCCCGCGGTATCCAATGAATTGGCATGCGGCGCAGCCTGCGCCACGCACGAATGTTCCCCCGCCGCCGTCGATCCCGTATGCACGCAAAAGCACGGCATCCGGCTCATACGGTTGCGCGCACATTACGCACACCTTGCGCACGAGACGTTGCGCCAGCACGCCGGTAACCGACGACGCGGCAAGATACGGTTCGACGCCCATGTCCAACAACCTTGTAAACACGCCTGCCGCCGTTCCGCTGTGGATGGTGCTCACGACAAGATGCCCCGTCAGTCCGGCCTGGATCGCCGTTCGCGCCGTGTCCGCGTCGCGAATTTCGCCGACCATGATCACTTCCGGGTCCTGGCGCAATAGCGAACGCAACGCCGCTTCAAAAGTGAACCCCTGGTGCGGCGCGATTTCCGTCTGCGCCATTCCTGGCAATCGCCGTTCAACAGGATCCTCCACGGTCACCACATGGGGCGCGGGCGCGCGCCGGGAAAGCAGTTCCTGCAATAGCGAATAGATCGTCGTAGTCTTTCCGCTCGAACTTGGTCCAGTCAGCAGCAGCGTGCCTTGTGGACGATTGATCAGCGCGCGCAACTGCGCCGCAACGCCGACGTCGAATCCCAGCGTATCGAGATCGAGCAACGTATCCCCGCCTTCCATAATGCGCAACACCACGCGCTCGCCGTTTACAGTCGGAAACGTCGATACCCGGACCGCGCGCTTGCACGACGCCGCGCCGGCGTCGATACGGCCGTCCTGCGGCATGTCGCGCTGATACGTCACCATGCGCGCAAGAATTTTCACGCGCGCTACCATCCGCGGATGCTGCGGCCGGGGTAACCGCGCCACGTCGTGCAAAATGCCGTCAATGCGAAACCGCATCGCCGTGCAATCTTCCCACGGCTCGAGGTGAAGGTCTGTCGCGCGATGTTCGGCTGCGTGGCGTAGCGCCGCGTCGATGGCATCCACCGCGCCGGATTCGCCGGCGGAGTTCAGCAGCGCCTCAAGCTCGCGCGCAATTTCCGCGAACGGCGCTGGCGCGTTGTCGCTTCGAGCGATTATACGAAGTGGTTTCAAGGAGAACTCCTCTCAACGAACCCAAAAAACGATCACCGGTTTCACAACTAACCCGTCTCTCGAATCAAAGTTCAGTACATGCTTTCCAATATCGCGTCGGTCAAGGCGATCATCATCGTAAATATCCCGCCGTACACGCACAGCGCCACGAATCCCAGCGCAAGCACGCCAATCGAGCCGAGCACGTCGCACACGATGCGGCCGCGGGCCGCCAACTGTTGCCGGTACATGGACTCGACGTGCCCTGCGGCTTCCGGCAGTTTTGCGGCCGCCTCGCCGAGCGTCAGAAGGGTCACAAAGGATTTCGGGAAAACACGCTCCGCCCGGAGGGCCTCGCCGAAAGGCTGTCCCTGCTCTATACCGCGCTGAACATGGTGCAGCGCGGCGCGGTATCGCGCATTCACGTCGAGCATCGAGCAGTCGCGCAACGCCTCATTCAACGGCACCCGCGCAACGGCAAGCCGTTGCAGCACGGCGCAAATGTTCGCAAGGTCCATGCGTCCGGTGAACCATGTGACAAAGGGAAGCGGCGCACTAAGATCGCGAAGGAAACGGAACGCGCGTTTCCCGTGATGGCTGAAAAACATATACGAGACCGAACCGGCGAGCGATGCGATTCCCGCGGCGCCAACGGCGAGCGAGACGTCTTCCATCACGAACGCTGCCGACAACCGGTAGATGATTGCAAACCCGCGCGGAACTTCCGTATCGAAATCAGCGAGCGCCGCGACGAACCCCGGCACGATATAGTGAAACAGAAACAACGCATTGGACAATTGCACGATAAACACGAATCCAAGATAGCCAATCCATCGCTGTGCCTGCTGCTTGAACCTGCCGATTTGCAAGAGATGTTCCGCCGCGGAATCCAGCGACGGAACCAGTGTGCCCGTGGATTCGCCCGCGGCGATTAAATCCACGTACCACAGTGGGAAAAATCGCGGATACTTCGCCATGGATTCAGCGATCCGCAGACCGGACGCGAGATCATCGCGCAACGCGATCATGGCTTGCGTCAGTTTTAGCGAGGGCGCGTCCGCGATCGCGCGTTCGAGGCCCGTGACCAACGGCGCGTTACACCGCACGATGTCGCTGAGGTGCGATGTGAGCTGCGCCAAGTCCCGCCGCCACAGGGAACGATAATAATAAGCGGGCCCAGGCCATCGCGGACCGCGGCGAAATGTCCTTGTCCTGCGGGACACACCCGTTAACAGGTCTACGTCGAAGAATGAGCGGCCCCAGTTCATCGGCCGCTAATCGCATCGGATAAACTGAATATCGGCTGATACAGGGCGACAACGACCGACATCACGATCACCGCCATGATAAAGAGCAACAATGGCGCAAGCACGGAAATCATGATCCGGCTGGAGCGCATGAACCGGTCTTCGTAGTTTTTCGCAAGGTCGAACATGGCCGCGGGTACGTCACCGCGCGTCTCGCTGACTTCAACCAGCCAGCAAAATAAGCCACTGTAGTACCCGGTCATTTCAAAGGCGAGGGCGAGCCGCGTGCCCTGCCGCACGGACTTCGCGGCGTCGAGCGCGGCCGCCTCGAGCACTCTGTTTCCACACATCGCGGCGGACAACTCGATGCTGTTATCCACTGGCGCGCGCCCGGCAAGCAGCACGCCCATCGACCGGCAGAACCGCGCCATTGACGCCGCATTGAACGGGCCGCGCACTCCCCAAACATGGAGCTTCAACCAGTCCACCGCGTAACCGCCCGGCTTTGATCGAGAGACTACGGCGGAAACAAGTAAAAACGCGCATGCCACCACGATTACCACGCCATAGTGCATTCGCAGAAAATCGCTCACCGCAATCCAGAATCGCGTCATTGCCGGCAACTGCGCGTCAAAATCCTTGAACACGGTGGCAAACTCGGGAAGGATGCGGCCCAACAAGAGCGCCACTACACCGATGGTCACGCACAACACAAGCAGGGGGTACGCAAGCGCTTCCCGCGCACGCGATTTCAGAGTGACCATTTGCGTGGCGTAACCCGCAAACTGTTCGAGAACCGCCGCGAGGTTACCGGTTTCCTCTCCTGCGCGCACTGCCGCAATGTAGACGTGCGGCACGGCGCCAGCGTGGCGCTGGAGCGCTTCGTGCAACGGCATGCCGCGAACGAGACCCGACCGCATTTCGGATACGACTTTTTCGAGCGATCCCCGGCGCAACTCTTTGCCGATCGCATCCAGCGCGGGCGCGAGGGGCAAACCGCTCTTTGCAAGCGCCAACAGTTGCGAATTGAGGAATTCGATATCTTCCCAGGAAAGTTTGACCTTGGGCGTGACGGCGCGCGCGACGCCCGGCACTTCTTCTACCGAACTGACTGACAAACCTTTCTCTTCGAGAATCGCCGTCACGCGCCGGGCAGACGCCTCCTCCATTGTTCCCACGGTGGGCGCGCCATCGCTGTCAACTGCCCGGTACCGGTATTGCGGCATGGTCGAATGTGCTCCTGAAGCGGTCGGCGGCCAAAACAAATCAATCCGGCGGAATTCGTGAACCGCTTTTATATAAGGAGAATGCCGGAACAGGCCATCGGCGATCAGAAGCTAGCGAACTGTGTCCTGCGTCATTCGCGAACTCGGCTCAATTTCCGATACGCCGCCCCTCGTAACCGCCTGCATGCGTGACACGAACGGCTCCGTCAGCACCGGCACGGGCGTATCCCCCGGTTGCGCGTGTGCGGCTTCGCGCAGACCATTGACCACCTGCCCGGTCTGCCGCACGAGCGGCGGCGTAAAGACGAGCACGGCGGCAACCACGGCGACTGCGCTCGCGCGCAACGCAACCGTCCTCCACCGGAAAGGTATCTTCACCTGCGTCTCGCGCAAGGCGGCTTCATCCGCCGCGATCCGCGCCATGAGCCCATCGAAATCGTCGCGCGGCGACGGATGCGCCAGTGCGCGATCACTTGCAAGAATTAACTCGCACACATCTTCCAGCTCGCGCCGGCACGCCGCGCAATGCGATACGTGTACGTCAACGCACAGCCGCTCGGTCGTGCGCGCATCGTCCAGCGCATAATTTTGCAACATTAATCGAATATGTTGGCACTGCATACTGCTATCGCTCCGTGGCCGTCAAATGGCCAGCAATTCCTTCAACGCTTCGCGCAGCCGCTTCACGGCCAGCAGTTTTCGTGAACGCACGGTGTTCACGGGACATTGCATCACCTCGGCGATGTCCTCAAGCGATAGGCGCTGGATAATTCGCATCACGAACACCATCCGCTGCTCTTCCGGCAACCCGTCGAGCGCGACGAGAATGCGCTCCTCGAGTTCACCTCGCGCGGCCGCTTCGTCGGGCCGGAATGCGTCAAGCGCAACCAGCGTATTCTCGACATCCGCCCAATTGGCGACGACCCCAAGCCGCCGCTGTTTTCGCGCGCGCCGGCAATGCTCCAGCCAGATATGGCGGGCAAACGAAAAAAGGTATGCGGGAAACGAACCTGTCGCGGCGTAGCGCCGGCGCACCTGCCAGACGCGCGAAAAGGTATCCGAAGAAAGTTCCTCGGCGAGGTGCGTGTCACGGCCCATGGCATGAAAGAAATCCAGCAAACGCCGGTTATACCGGCGGTACAACTCGGCAAACGCGCACTCGTCGTCCGCACCCACTCGCCGCATCAGGGTCGTGTCCGGCAAACTCCGCACCGATGGCCTCCCTTTGCTTATTATATGACCGAATTGGGGG
>JAWXCN010000227.1:0-5514 GCA_034408725.1 Candidatus Hydrogenedentota bacterium | reverse complement strand
CCTCAGCAAACCCCATACCGCGAACGGGAGATCATTTCATTCGCAGATCGGTTGGTCGCGGGCGTGTACCCCAGCAATGGATTGATTTGCGTGTGGTAGGCATCGAGAAACCAAGCCGGCTGCGGGTAGTAGTCGTCTTCGAGTTCCGCGGGCGGGACAATCCAGTTTTCCGCGCCGACAACGCAGACGGGGGCATCGAGGTAATCGAACGCGATCTGCGCGATCTGCGATGCAATGGTGTGCATATAGCTGCCGCGTTCGCAGGCGTCGCTTCCGAGGATGAGCTTGCCGGTCTTCTTCACCGAACGGTACAGCACGTCGTAATTGAAGGGCACCAACGTCTGGCCGTCGATCAGCTCGACCGAAATGCCAAACTCCGATTCCAGCCGTTTCGCGGCCTCCAGCGCGCGGTAGAGGGTCGCGCCAAACGTGAGAATCGTTAGATCGCTGCCTTTCTTGATGATGGCAGGCTCGCCAATGGGCAACCGGTAATATTCAGCGGGCACGCCGCCTTCGTGAAACTGTTCGGTGATGTCGTAGGTGCGTTGGCTCTCGAAAAACACCACGGGATCGCTACCGCTCATCGCTGTCGCGAGCAAACCTTTCGCGCTGTACGGTGTCGCGGGGAACACCACTTTCAGCCCCGGAATGTGCGCCACCAGCGCGGTCCAGTCCTGCGAATGTTGCGCGCCGTACTTGCTGCCAACGGACACGCGCAGCACTACCGGCATGTTGCAATAGCCCCCGGACATTGCCTGCCACTTCGCCATCTGGTTGAAAATTTCGTCGCCCGCGCGGCCCATGAAGTCGCAATACATGAGTTCGACCAGCGGCTTGCCGCCTTCGAGCGCGAACCCGACGGCGGTGCCGACAATCGCGCCTTCGGATATTGGCGAGTTGAACAAGCGGTGATACGGCAAGGCCTCGGTCAATCCCCGGTACACGGCAAACGCGCCGCCCCAGTCGCGGTTTTCTTCGCCATACGCGACGACGCGCGAATCGTTGTAGAAGTGATGGATGACGGTTTCGAACATTGCGTCGCGGAAGCTGACCGCCTTGCCTTCTTTCAGGATTTCGCCGTTTGCGCCAATGCCGGTGCGCGATTTTTTCGCGATCTGTTGGACGCGGGGATTCTGATCAAGCGGTATCAGCACATCGTTCTTAAACTGTAGGCCCGGAAGCGTCTCGTCGATCTTGTTCGAGAACATGATCGGCTCGAGACCAATGTGCGGACCGAGCGCCATGCGTGGCGATTTCGCGTCGTCAATCGCGAGCGTGAGCGCCTTCACGATTTTACGCGTGGCGTATTCGCGGATGGCGTTGAGATCGTCTTCCTTCGCAACGCCGGCTTCGATCAGTCGTCCGCCAAACTCGATCAGCGGATCAACCTGTTTCCACAATTCGATCTCTTCGCGTTCGCGGTACGAGGACTGATCGCTGGGTGAGTGTCCGCTCTGGCGATAGCACACCACTTCGAGCAGCACCGGACCGTCGCCGTTACGGATCGTTTCTATCTTGCGTTTGTATGCGTCCGCGAGGCTCAGCGGGTTGTTGCCGTCGACGCATTCCGCTTGCATGTTCTTCGCATTGATTGCCGCGCCCGCGCGCGCGAGGCGATCGAAGCCCATCGTCTCGCCGATGGGTTGTCCGCCCATGCCATAAAAATTGTTCATGAAGTTGTAGATGATCGGCAGCCCGCCGTGGAACTCCTTGTCCCACAGGTTCGAGTACTGTCCCATTGCCGCGAAGCCCATTGCTTCCCATGTTGGGCCGCAACCGATGGATGCGTCGCCGATATTGGCGACCGCGATTCCGGGCCTGCGCAAGATTTTTTTGTATAGCGCCGCGCCGGTGGCGATGTCGGCGCTGCCGCCGACGATGGCGTTATTCGGAAAAATGCCGAATGGCATGAAGAAGGCGTGCATCGAGCCGCCCATACCTTTATTGAATCCCGTCTCGCGTCCAAACACTTCGGAGAGCAGGCCGTAAAGCAGGAAATCGATGCCCAACTCTTCCTCGGCGTCGGAACCGAACCCGGCCTTGCCGTTGCCGCTGAGTTTCAACGGTTCGGTTTTATCGCCACCAGATTCGACAATGCCGAGAATCTGTCCACCGAAATATTCGCGCATGATGGTCTCGAGCGACTTGCCCTTCGACTCATGGACCGCGGCAAGGCCCTTCGCAATGATTTCGCCGTGGCTGCGATGGCTGCCGAAGATATGGTCGTCGATGCTGAGGTGGAAGCATTCGCCCACTGCCGCGCCTTCCTGTCCGATGGACAGGTGCGCCGGGCCGGCATGCTTGTAGTCGATTTCCTGGTACGCGCCGAGCTTCTTGATCTCGTCCAACATGGTCTCGAACTCGCGGATGAGGGCCATGTCGCGGTACGCGCGAAGGCATCTCGCGGGCGTAATATCTTTATTGGACTTAAGTTCGTCTTTGAGGGTCTTGTTATACGTATTGACCGGGATCGAACCCAGGTCGAGCACCGAGCTCCGCCGCGCCTCGGACGGAACCACCATCAGCTTCTTCGCCATCGTACTCCCCTATCCACGGCCATTTTGGCCGCATAAATAAGCGGGAAGTATAGCGCAAATCGCGTAGGCAGTCTATCGGGGCTGCTGGACTTGTTGCCAAAGCGTACTCAGGCCGCGTTCACCGACAATGCGGTCTATTTCATTCTGATCTATGAGTTCCGCGCTTGCGGATAACATCGTTCGAATGTCTTCAAGATGTTTTACAGATCCGCCCTCTTGGAAGAATTCGAGTTTGCGCACAATCACGTATTCGGGAGGTGCAAGAATGATCCGTTCGGCTTCAACAACAATCGCGTTTGCGCGCGCCAACCCCCATTCGTGAAATGTGTCCGTACCCGCAAGATAGATGTCGGCCTTGAATCCGGAAACGTGATGAATGATGTTGAAATGGCCCCTGTGCCGGCGAGCGATTTCGACCTGGATGACTTGCCCGGGAGGAAAGTAAAACTCCGCATCGGGGAAAAGGTCTGAAAGCCGTCTCGCATCTTCAGGCTTGATGTCCAGCACGATGTCCACATCGTTGGTCAGTCGTGGATCGCCATAGAGCATGGATGCGACGCTGCCAGTCACCATGTAACGCACGCCCAGTTTTTCGAATTTTTGGGTAAAAAGGTGGAACGGGTTAGCCGCGGGCATATAGGAAAATGTCCCGAACTTTCTTCTGCACCTGTTCTTCCGTCCAGTCCGGGTGCTGACTTTGCAGCCAGGCTGCTTTCAGTTCCCGCGCAGACCAGTACAGATTGGCAGCGGCATCGAGCTTCTGTTCGTACGTCATTGCCCGCAGAATGCGGATGTGCTCTTCGCTGTAGTCGCTCATTGCACGAATCCTACGGCGTTCGCCAGCAACCGTGGCTGCCCAGGAACAGCGCGCCGGCTTCTTTCGGGCCCCAGGCGCCGGGCGCGTACGGCAACGGCGGTGGTACATTTTTCCAGGAGTCGGCCACGGTAGTCGCGATTTGCCAGGCGTAATCGATTTCATCGGACCGCATGAACAACGTGGAATCGCCCCGCAACGCATCGAGCAGCAACCGTTCGTAGGCTTCCGGCAGGTCTTCTGCAAAGGTCGATTCGTATGCGAAATCCATGTTCACCGCCTGAATCTGCATTTCCATGCCGGGCTGTTTCGCGTTGAACCGCAGAGAGATCGCCTCGTCAGGTTGAATGCGAAACGCGAGCATGTTCGCGTGCGGCATGGGAATGCCGAGATCTCGGAAGAAATGGGTCGGCGGCTGTTTGAACTGCACGGCGATCTCCGTCACGCGCTCTTTCAGGCATTTGCCCGTGCGCAACAGAAATGGCACACCCGCCCAACGCCAATTGTCGATCCGCAACCGCAACGCGAGATACGTTTCCGTAATGCTGTTTTTCGCGACACCCTCTTCCGAGAGATACCCCGGCACGCCCGGCGCGTCCGCATACTGTCCGCGCACGCACCAGGTGTCGAATGCGTCGTCCACCGGCACCTCGACCGAACTCAGCACTTTTACTTTTTCGTCGCGGGTGTGCTTTGCGCCGGACAGCGCAGGTGGTTCCATGGCAACGAGGCAGAGCAGTTGCAGCAGATGGTTCTGCATTACGTCGCGCAACGCGCCGTTGGCGTCATAGAACGCGCCCCGGCGCCCTTCCATGCCCACGGTTTCCGCCATCGTGATCTGCACGTGCTCCACGTACTTCTGGTTGAACAATGGCTCGAAGATCGCGTTGCCAAACCGGAACGAGAAAATGTTCTGAACGGTTTCCTTGCCGAGATAATGGTCGATACGATAGACTTGATCTTCGCCCAGCACTTTGCCGATGCGGTCCGTCAATGCGCGGGCGGAAGCGAGATCATGGCCAAACGGTTTTTCAATCACCACGCGCGACCACGGTCCGCCATCGCCGTTGCGGGTAAGGCCGGCCCCGCCAAGCTGTTCTATGATTGGCGCAAAGAATTCCGGCGCGACCGCCATGTAATGCAGCCGGTGCCCCGGCATGTTGTGTTTTTGCTCGATGGATTCGAGCCGTTCGCGCAACCGCGTAAAGGCAGCGGGATCATGAAACTCGACCTGCTGATAGTAAATGTTCGACACGAAGGGGTCGCAGGCATCCCCGAGCCCATCAAGCGTGCGCGAGAATTTTTTCAGGGCCTCGCACATCTCCTCGCGAAATTGCGCATCGGACTTCGGTTTTCGCGCGACACCGACCACGGCGATTTTCTTTGGCAGGAACCCGGCGTGCCACAGGTTAAAGATGGCTGGAAACAATTTCCGGCTCGCGAGATCGCCCGTCGCGCCGAAGATGGTGATCGTGGCCATCTGCTGATCATTCAGCCGGTACCGCGACGCGTCCGGCGCGGGTTTCGCTTGATCAAAACAAACGGTGGGCTGACTCGCCATGTTTAGGCTTCTCCTTCAGGACATGATACACGGACAGGCATGGACAGGCACGGACATGGACTGGCATGGACAGGCACGGACTGACACGGACGAACACGGACACGCACGGACGGGCCTCAGTTCCTTTCTCCTCCTTCCTGTCTTCCTCACTTCCTGTCTTCCTCACTTTCCCTTGGGTCTGTAATCCGGACATCTCGTTGCATTTGGCCGTTGGGGCCGCGCGCATGCGGAAGGGTGGTCATACTTGCAATTGTCGCAGAGGAATTCGGTGGGACAGGCCAAGCGCCACCAGCGCGAAAGCATTTTGGATTTCAGGCGTTGCGCCAAGGATTCTCGCGTTCGGGTCGCGCCGGGCGGGTATTGTTTCATTGCGGGCATGTTGAGCGGCCGTTTTTTGTGAACCCGATTATAGCGAAATCCGGCGGGCCCTCGAAATTTCAAAGTTCAGCTACGGCGGGGTAGACCGTCTGTGATAAACAGCCAAAGCGGCGCCTTGGGGGCCGCCGCAGTCCAAATAGGCATCTTGTTGGGACGTGGTTTTTGGGGAGGACCATTTGGACTGCGGTGGCGGAGCGGGTAGCGCAGACACCGCTTTGGCTGTT
>JAWXCN010000226.1:0-10900 GCA_034408725.1 Candidatus Hydrogenedentota bacterium | reverse complement strand
CGCGGGCCAGGGCCGGCAACAGGATTGCCGCCAGAATGCCGATGATGGCGATCACCACCAGCAGCTCAATCAAAGTGAATCCACGTTTCGACTTCATTAGGTTGTCTCCTCAGGCTTTAACAGTTATCCGAGCGTTTCGGGTTACCGAAACTAACTTCACGAAAATGTACTGCTTTACTGCAACCTACTGACCAAAGCCGGCTATCAAAGTGTGTTCCTGCCCTCCTTTCGAGTTGATGTCCGAGTGTTTTTTTGAGCCCGCAAATCGTATGAACAGAAAAACGGTATGATGTATGAATGCAAAAATACCGATGTACGGGGCACGCCTGAGACACTCACAGACACGCCGGCCTACTGTCGAAACGGAAAAAAGTTTGTTCCCTGACGGTTGGTTGGCACCCCATGACCGAGCACACCTTGCGTTTCCCGAGAACGCCTGTACCACCAACTCGCTTGTCAATATACTCCACTTCAAATAATTTGTAAAGGGGTTTTAGAGGGCATTTCCCCGCCATATAAATCCCCAGCCCCATCAACCAGCTCGCCATGTTGATCCATTCCACCACTACCGGTACCCTACCCCTATTCGCCGGTTCCCGGCGTGGCAACTGGAGGGTTCTCACCATGTTTCGCGCGCTGTCCCGCTGGTTCAAGGCCTTTGGCTATCTCGTGACAGGCCAACTGGATTCGGCCCGTCGTGTGCTGGACACCAATCCCCAGGTGGTTCGGGCCAAATACGATGAAATTATTCGCGAGAAAACGACCCGGATTCATCAGTACAAGCAGGCGGTCGCCGGGCTTATTTCCCAGCAGGTCATGAAAATGGCGAAGTTAAAAGAGCTTACCGGCGAAGTGACGAAGCTCGAAAACCTTAAATCGGGCGCTCTTGCCAAAGCGAAACACCTGGCCGATAAAATGATTGCCGCCGGAAAATCGCAGGATGACGTCAAATCGAGCGAAGAGTACAAGACCTGTTTGAACGCGTTCAACGATTTCAGTTCGACCCTTGCTGAAAAGCAGGCGCGGATTGACGAACTCGAGAAGGACGTCGAGGAGCTAAGCAAGCGAATTTCCGATCACAAGATACAGTTGAAAGACCTTCATCGCGAAATAGATAAAGTCCGCGTCGAAGCTTCCGACGCCATTGCTGACATGCTTACCGCGAAGGAAGAAAAGGATATCGCCGATTCCATATCGGGAATTTCACAGGACCGCACTTCGGAGGAACTTCAGCGCCTGCGCCACCTCCGAGAAGAAGTGAAGGCGGAAGCGCGCATCTCCCGCGAAATGGCGGGGACCAATACGCGCGCGCAGGAATCCGAGTTTCTCGAATACGCGCGCAAGAGCGCGTCCTCTTCCGAATTCGACCAGCTTATCGGCTTGGCGAAAACTGCCGAGTCCTCGTCTGGCATGGGCGAAGCGCGCGAAAAAACCGCGTTACCCGAATAGCGCTGCTCAAACACTATGCCGCCGGCGCCAGAGTATGCGTTTCTGAAAACGGCCGGAAGAATTCTGAACTCGCGCCAGTCACGGAGCATTCTTCTCACCGGCAATATCCATGATCTTTTTTATCAGCCGCAAGCCGGCGCGAACGCGGCATACGCAACGCTTCTCGATCTTCTCGCTGAGCAGTGGGCCTCGCCGGACCGCATCCTGATAGTGTACGAATTGAACGGTCCAATCCGTTTCGTGCGCGCGGCAGACCGGGATAAAATCAGGGATGCCTGGTTGAGATGGCGCACAGGCCTTGATGTCAATCAAATCGCCATTGAGCGCATGTTGTCCAACAACAAGGCGGCCCAGGAACATCAGGCAATCGCCATCGCATATGATGCCAACGTCCAGGCGGCAGTGGGGAATCCAACCGTTGCCCTCGAGCTCATGCGGCAAATGTGTCTTTGCTCGCGCACTGTCGTAGCGGGTAAACCCGCCCTCGCGGAGGATTTGCTCATCATCATCGAAGGCGCGGACATGCTGGTCCCGGAGGGCGCGATAACGGGACTCTCGGATGTCGATCGGCACCGCGTGGCCGTGTTGCATGATTGGTTCAGCGATCCCGGCTTCATGAACGCGGATGACAGCGTTGTCTTGTTTGCCGAATCGCGCAGTCAGGTGCATCACCGGGTGGCAAAGCTGCCGCAGATTGTCGAAGCGCAGGTCCCGTCACCGGATGAACCAGCCCGGATGCAGTGCATCGAATGGTTTTTCACGCAAGGCGCCCCCGTTCAGCTTTGGGGAAGCACCGGTGATCTGGCGCGTCAGACTGCGGGTCTATCGATCCACGCGCTGCTGCAACTGCTCAAAGGCGCGCGCCACGACGCGCGAGAACTCTCCCAGCAACAGGTTGTCGCAAAGGTCGAGGAATTCATACAGTCGCAACTGGGTGAAGACATTGTCGAATTCAAAAAACCTTCCCATCGTCTGGAAGACTGTGTCGGTTTCACGAACCTGAAACAGTTCCTTCGCGACGAATTGATGCCGCGTTTCAAATCTACCGGCGCTGAAGCCTTGTCCGGCGCCGCCGTCGCAGGCCCGATTGGCGGTGGGAAAACATTTATTTTCGAAGCAGTCGCCGCGGAACTCGACATGGTTGTACTCGTGCTCAAGAATATTCGCAGCCAATGGTACGGACAAACCGATGTAATCTTCGAGCGATTACGCCGCGTGCTGGACGCACTCTCGAAAGTCCTTATCTTTGTCGATGAAGCCGATACCCAGTTTGGCGGTGTCGGCGCGGATACCCATGAAACTGAACGCCGGCTCACCGGCAAAATTCAGGCCATGATGTCTGATCCCAAGCTCCGAGGCCGCGTTGTGTGGTTGCTCATGACCGCGCGCATTCATCTGCTCTCGCCGGACATTCGCAGGCCGGGCCGCGTCGGCGATCTCATTATTCCAGTTCTCGATCCCGAAGGGGAAGACCGCAGGGCGTTCATCGCATGGGCCGTCGGCGGTGTCACCGACATCGAATTAACGGAGAAGGCCATTGATCATCTCGACGAATTGACCCCGAATTATTCCTCGGCAAGTTTTGCGTCCTTGCGATCTGAGTTGAAGGCGCGGGCAGCTCGCACAGGCGCGAAGCTGTCGCTCGATTCAATTACCGGGGTCGTGCAGGATTTGATACCGCCAGCGATCACCGAGACACGCCGATATCAAACGTTGCAGGCACTCGTGAACTGCACGCGGCGCAGCCTTCTCCCTGATCCAAATGTCTCCGATCGGGAGCGCGAACAGTGGTCTGCCGAGATTCGCGCGCTGGAAGCGAAGGGTATTCGCTGATCGCCCCAAGTGGGAAGGTGCGGGAGTTCAATGAAAAAAGAGACTGATATTCGTGTAGTCGCGGTCGAGCTGTATTTTCTGCCGGTCCATTCTCGCGTGCCCCTGAAATTTGGCGCGGAGACACTCGACCACGTCACCTGCGCGCGAGTCCGCGTTCGCGTCGAGAACCGGCGCGGCACGACTGCCGATGGCTGGGGAGAAACTCCGCTCAGCGTTCAATGGGTGTGGCCAGGCGCCATTCCCTACGAGGAGCGCCATACCGCGTTGAAAGATTTCTGCGCCGTACTCGCAAAGGCTTGGGCAGCGTTTCCTGAATTTGGCCACCCCATCTCCATCGGACATGCGTTTCAGGAAATGCTCTTGCGCACTCTGCTCAGGGATTTCAACGCTGCTCGCACGAATCCCATGCCCTGGCTTGCCGCGTTGGTCTGCTGTTCCGCATTCGACATTGCCGTCCACGACGCCTACGGTAACAGCCTCAATTTACCTACTTACGCGACGTACAACGCGGAATTCATGAACGCCGGCTTGAGCGCGTATCTCGAACCCGCCCAACGAATCTGCGACGCGCCGGCAACCTCTTTCTCGCAGTGCTACCCCCAAGATTTTTTCACTCGCCAAAATGTTCAACGCCTCCCGGCCTGGCATCTTGTCGGCGGCAAGGACCCCATCGATCCATCGGAACTCGATGGTTCCGAACCCGACGATGGCTATCCCGTCCTGTTACGCGACTGGATCGCGCGTGACGGCCTTACCTGTTTGAAAGTGAAACTGCGCGGCAACGATTCGGAATGGGACTGTGCGCGGTTGGTTGGAGTGGGGAGAATTGCAATTGAAACCGGCGTGCTCTGGTTGTCGGCCGATTTCAATTGCACCGTCACTGATCCCAAATATGTCAACGCCATTCTCGATCTACTCATAGACGATCACCCGCGCATCTACGCCATGATTCTGTATGTGGAGCAGCCGTTCCCTTATGAACTGGAAGAACATAAAATAGACGTTCACAGCGTCTCGGCGCGTAAACCACTCTTCATGGATGAATCGGCGCATGACTGGCGGCTCGTTCGCCTCGGACGCGAATTGGGCTGGACCGGTGTCGCGTTGAAGACCTGCAAGACTCAAACCGGCGCGCTTCTGAGTTTGTGCTGGGCGAAGGCCCACGGCATGACGCTCATGGTCCAGGACCTCACAAACCCGATGCTTGCACAGGTTCCACATGTCCTGCTTGCCGCGTATGCGGGCACCATCATGGGCGTCGAAACCAACGCCATGCAGTTTTATCCCGAAGCATCCGCCTGCGAAGCCAAGGTCCACCCCGGCCTCTACACGCGGATCAATGGACACATTGATTTGGCGTCAATCACCGGCTCCGGTTTTGGCTATCGTTTGGAACAGATGCAGCGGACACTGCCCAACGCGGTCGTCTCCGTTTGATTTCACTATCCTCACCAACGAAACCGCACTCCACGCGAAGTTTTCTTGCCGCAGCCGGTGCATTTGAACTTTGAATTGGCATTTTCATGACGGGGGAAATGTTCCCGGACAATTGAGTAAAGCAGTGAGGCAAAGAACTGTTTGCCTTTGACTGGTATCTGCGTTAGTATCGCTCCGATGTCCGGTGAACTTTTTGGGGCGTGTGAATTTTGTCTGAGTCGAGATTTTTTCTAATTCGGGGGTTCACTTTTTTCGGCTGCATATATGTGATTCGTTCAACGATTTTGTTCCCGGTCTATATTTGATAGTCGTTCACTCGGGGACTGCGGGGAGAAACTGATGCGGGCTCGATTCGCCTACCGTATAGTGTCGATTGCTGCGTGCCTGATTGTCGGAATGTCGGCTCCAATTGACAGCCAGCCTTCTCTCATCCCGATACCGGACTGCGTCGAACGTCTCCATACGAATGCCCCGCTGGATACCGCCGGGCAACTGTTGTCGGAATTGGAATTATTCGACACCGGAGATATCACTCAACTTGATGAATACTGGCCCCGCATCGATCTGCTGGCGTTTGTCATGGGGCGGCTCCTCTCCGAAGATGAATTGACGGCGTTTCTAAATACAATGAATAAAGTCGAGCATGGAACTACCGGCGAGCTGATCCTGGCGGCGTTCTGGTCGGAATATGGCGAAGAACGAGTGCCGAGGCGCCTGTCTTACCGGCAACAGAAGAATGATCGAGCCGATCTTGTAGAACTAGCCACGTCATCCGAAAATCTCGTGCGGGCCGCGGCATTGATTTCAATCATCCGGCGCAAGCAACCGAATGAAGAATTTAATGTTACGGCCGCATTAAACAATCTTATGTCGCTGGCGCCCACGCTAAATGAGACGTCGAGTGCGGCACTGTTCTTTCTCAGCTCTCACGTCGCGGAACGATGGAGTTCGCATCATACCCCTGCTGACCTCAATGAGTTTTTCGGATACTCCGGGTGCTCGGACGACGTCATCGCGCTGTTGGCCGAAACACCCATTTGCGCAGACATCTTGCCAAACCTTCAACAAGGTTTCACTGAAACCCTGCTCGAAGCCGCAGGTTTTAACTCAGACTATGCTACTCGACGATGGTGCGCGGATTTACTCGCTGAAACCGGCGTAAAGGATGCCGTGATGCCGGATGGCGCCGACCCGTTATTGGTCCGCGCATTCATTGAATCGGCAGTGGAAGCAGGCAATCCACTGGTCGCATACCAGCATTTGGTTTCTGGACAGCCTGGCGATATTTTTCGCGGGAAAGACTGCGGCACTCTGAATGCGCTCGGAATGTCACTCGTGCGCGATGGCTCGGTGATCGAAGCAATTGAGGTTTTTGGGATTCTGGCCGACGCCTTTCCTGGCAGCCAATTGGCCGTAAATGCCGAGGAGCACATTCAACATTTGAGCGCGATTCAGATGTCACAAGCGAATCGCGAGCACGCCGCGGCAAGAGCGACGATCCGGAGCCAACCATGATCAAGCTCTGCCAACCTTTGATCCGGCCGAGCGGCGCCCAGATCGGCTTTCTGCTGGGAATCGGACTTCTCGTGGGACTTGGGTTCGGAATCGTCGTTCCCGGCTGGGCTGACCGCGATGAAGTGATCCTCACCTTTGAAGCGGTGAATATCGAAGGTGGTCCGGCGGGCGCCCGGCTCCGCATTTCGCGCTCCAGCGCCAACGACGTTGTGCTGCGACCTGGCCAACACGCAACCGTAGCGGAAGGCGAGGATGTCACCCTGACGCTCATTCCGGATACTGGGTTCGCGTTCAGGAGATGGGAAGGCGCATTCACCGCCGCCGAAGCGCGCGTGACGTATACGTTTTTTGGCGATTCCATTATTCGAGCTGTAGTCCATAGGGGTGATGCGGCGGAAAGCGACGACAACAGCAAATCGAATAAAAATCAGCATGGAAGCAACGCCGGCCGCGGCAATATGAACAGCGGCACAGGTCGCGGCATTGGCGGAATAAACGGGCCGCTTGAAGCTGAATCAGCCGCAAAAACGCCTGCGATTATCTGGGTGGATTTCGACTACATCGGGGTTGAACTCGGAACTATCACGAACCCGTTTAACACCCTTGCTGAAGGAGTGGTCGTGGGAGAAACGCTTGGTTCTATCGCAGAACCGAGCACGATCAAGATTCAACCGGGTTTCTCACCAGAAATCATTCGTATCGATCCGGCCACGCCCCTGCGAATTGAAGCGCCGAACGGCAGGGCAAGGGTTGGCGTTACAACAGGTTTTGTCGTCACGATTTCTACCACCGGATCGGGCACGGTATCCGGTGCGGGGGCGTATGCGGCTGGCGCGACGGCAGTTCTCACGCCTACTCCTGTTACCAACTGGGCGTACTCGCACTGGCTTGGCGACCTGACAGGATTTGATAATCCAGCGTCCCTAATGATGGATTCGGATAAGGCTGTCACCGCCGTCTTCGTGGAGTTTCCAGCCAGCCTCGAAATAACCTCGGCGACACTTACAGGCGGAGCGCCGCTGCCGACCCAGGCGGTTGCCGGTGACACATTTACAATCCATTGGAACGTCACCAACAGCAGCGGGAATGCGGCGTCCAGCGGGGACGGAAACTGGACAGACAACGTGTTCTTGTCGCGCGACTCGGCGATTGGCGGCGACGACAAAGGCCTCAACGCCACGGGAACAACAGTCACCGGCCCGGTCTCCGGTAGCGGCACGTACATGGCCAGTGTTGAAATCACCATTCCCGACGTATCGCCCGGCGCGTACTACCTGCTCGTGCGGACCGATACAGGCGACGAAACGACACAGACGGCGGCGTCACGCGGGGCAGGCATTTTCGCACATGCAATTACCTTGAGCGATCCGGTGCTCGCAACGCCATGAGGGGAGTGACTGAGAGGATGTTTATGCGCCAGTGTGCAGCGCTATTGTCGGTGTGTTTACTTACACCGTCTGTTTGGGCGCAAGGGAGTGCTGCGCTTAACATTCGAGTCCACAAGGATAACGATCAGCTCAACCCTACATCACTCGTTCAACGATCTGGTCCAAGCCCAATTTCCGGCCCTACATCCCACGATGACGATTCTGACGGTACAACAGACCGAATATCGTATGTATTCAGCACACCCGCAACCAATGTTGGCCTTAACCTATTGGGGTCGTCTGAATCAGTCGATCGGTGGGAGCGGACGTCCAACGGTCAAACGTTCGTCACAGAGGACAGCATATCGATTTTATTTGGTATTCAATTCAATACAAGTGTGGATTTATTTCTCAACAATTCACCGGTTCCAGAAGCAGTTCCAGTATCTTGCCGAATTGTTCCTGATGCAAACACCATTTCCGGAACGCCAAGGATTTGGGGGCAGGCTCATCAGGGCAACGCTCGAACCATCACCCCACGTGGTTCCAATTACACCGTAAATCTTTTTTCGGGCGAGGTTAATGAAAAGGTGGTTGACCTGCATGTAAAAGGCCGGGGCTTGGACCTCGTTTGGTCACGCAGTTTTCGTTCGCGTGATGGGAAAAATGCACGGCTAGGGCAGAACTGGGACCATTCCTACAATGTCTCCGCGAAACTCGTCGTGTATCAAAGCCAGTTCGCATACGAAGTCAAAATGGGAAACGGGAGAACCGAATTATTTCGATTCAGTCATTCGGATGGGCAAGGACTTCATTTCTTTGCGGACGGATGGGAAGCAGAGCTAGTCGAATCGGATTTCGAAGATCAACGTTTGATATTCGGAAATGGGTCTGTCTGGGATTTTGATCCGGATGAATCGGACGGTGGCAATATCACTAGCATCATGGACCGCTATGGCAATGAACTGACCTTTGAATATGACGGCAATGATCGCCTTGAGACAATAACCGACACGCTTGGGCGCGAATATCAGATTGGGTATGGCGCGGACGACCTCATAGACTCCTTCACCGAATCCAACGGCCTCGGGCGAGTCGTGTCGTATACGTATTACGGCGCAAGCAACCCGGACGGGAATGCGGGCGATCTGGAATCAGTAACGTATCCGGCGATTACGGGGACGGTGACGAACAACGACTTTCCGTCGGGCCGGAGCTTGACCTACACATACGATACATCCGTCACCCCGTCTTTGCAGGGCAATCTTCTTACCATCAAGGATGGGCGGAACAACACTATCCTCACGAACACCTACGACTCGAATGATCGCGTCGTAAAACAGGTCTGGGGCAGCGACGGCGCGACCGACGCCATTGTGAAGTTTGACTATCCCACGAGCCCGACCGGCCTGCTCTCCGGCGAAACTCAGAAAACGATCGTCAATGATGGTGAAGGAAATGTCACCGAGTTCTTCTTCAATGCCAGCAATCAATTGGAACGAACGCGGGAGTATACGGGCCGCGCAATCGCATCTCTTGTCACGACAGAAACGGCGAATCGCCCCACAAACAAACTGCGATCAGCCGATCCCGATCATTACGAGACGTTGTTCGAGTGGAACGTACACGATCTGTTAACGGAACGCACGGAGCCCAAAGGCAATCGCGCGGTTTTCACGTATGACACCACGCGAAAGCGCATTGCAAACGTGACAAAAATCGAAGAATTCGAGGGTGCGGGCGGCACAGCGGAACTTACGGCCGATCTTACGCATGATGCGACGTTTCATGACTGCCGATGCGGCGAACAGTTTGTGACCCGCCACACGCTAAAAGACGATGGGGGCAACGCGGACTACGACATCGCTTTTGACATTGATTCGGCCGGTGACCGCATCGGCGTTTCCTATGGCGCGTTGTCCGGTTTCCCAACCACGTTCCACGAGACCTTCGAGTACAACGCGCAAGGGCAGATGACCGAGCACGTGTTTCCGGACAACGGGAGTTCTTACACCCGAACGGACGTGATGGCGTATTACGCTTCGGGTCCGCAGACCGGTTATCTTGAGTCCATCACGGCAGATTCCAGCGGGCTTGGCCTGAAGTCCAGTTTTGCCTACAACGCGGCGGGGCGCGTGGCCGAGGTGACGCCCCCGAACGGTCACAGCGGCGGCACGCCACAGACCGAATGGAAAACGCTCTTTACCTACAACGCGAACGACGAGTTGATCCGCCGGGACTCGGCGCAGCCGAGCGGCACGATTGCGCGTACCAGCAGCGATTTCATCTACGACGCGAACGGGAACGTGGTGGCCACGAAGGTCTCCAACCTCGACGAGACGGGCGCCGCGTATGCCAACGGGGTTGTCGAGACCACGTTCACCTACGACACGCTCAACCGCCAGACGCAGACGGTGTCGGAGGTCGATGCATCGGCCAATGTCACGTCACAGACGACGTATACGCGCAACGGGTTGCTGTTGAAAGTGCTCTCGCCGCTCGCGGTTGCAAGCGCCGAACCGGCGAACACCGAAGCGTTTATTTACGATGAGCGCGACCTGGTGTATCGGGTAGTGCGTGGCAGCGGTGATTCCAAAGCCGTCACCACGCAATTGGATTATGACGCGAACGGCAACCTCACGAAGACGACTGCGGGGCTGGAGGAAAGCGCCGGGAACCGGCGCGTGACGATTTATACGTACGACTTAATCGACAGGCTGGACACTACGACCGACCCGCTTGGCCACGTGACGGATTACGCGTATGACGGCGCGGGCCACGTCGTGGAAGCCAAAGTGCTTCAGGGCGGTTCCACGTTGTTGTCTGAAGTGGATTACACCTTCGACCTTTCCGGGCGGAACACGGTTATTGCACGCTCGCTGCGCAACGCGACCGGCTCGGTCATCTTGGGGACGGTAAACGGCGTGGCCACGGGCGACGGCGTGGTCACCACGTCGATGACGTACACGGACGCGTCGGACGTGAAGACGGTCGACTTCGAGGGCAACGACACCGTTTACAACTACGACGGGCTGCTGCGCGTCGCGTCGGTCACCGATCCGAGGGGGAACGTGGTTTCGTACAGCCATGACGGGAACTCGAACGTCACGCAGGTGGCCACAAACGAAGAAGATGACACCGGCGGCGCCGACCAGCAGTTCCTGACGCAGTACGTGTACGACCGGCTGGACCGGTTGGCCGAGCACAAGGAACGGTACAGCACTGACTCCGGCGGCTTGTTCAACACGGTGAAGTTCGCATACGACTCGCGCAGTAACCTCGTCCTGCAAACGGATGCG
>JAWXCN010000225.1:0-12676 GCA_034408725.1 Candidatus Hydrogenedentota bacterium | reverse complement strand
CGTCCAGCGCGCGCTGGACGGTCATCGCAACGGAGATTGAGGAAACACGTTACGCGACGGGCTTGTCCTTTCGCTTGTAGTTCTCAAACTGGGACTGTTCGCCAAAACTTTTCGTGTGGTCCAACAGCGCGGCCACCGCCCCCGGATCCATCTGCTGGAACGAGCGTGCGACGGCGAGATTCCGCTGGAATTTTTCGAATGTATCCATGCCCGATACGACTACGGATACCGGCATGCTCATCGCAAAGCGCAACGCGTCTTCCGGGTTGATGGCCTTGGTCTCGAGCACGCCCCCGCCGGCAAGCGTCTTCATTGCGATGATTCCCAGATCGTATTCCTGCGCTTTCGGAATCACGTTTTTGATGAAACTTTTCCGGTGCGGATCCAGGCAGTTGATCGGCATTTGAATGGTTTCCCAATCGAACCCGCCATCAAGCACGGCCAGGTGTACCTCGGGATCGACGTGACCCGTAAACCCGATGTGCTTGATCTTGCCTTGCTCTTTGGCTTTAAGCGCGACATCGAGCACGCCTTTCGTGTACACCTTGCCCTTGTCATCGGGATCAAACGTGCCGACGGAATGGATTTGCCATAGATCGATAACATCGACCTGCATGCGGCGCAAACTCGCTTCCAACTGCTTTTCGGCGTTTTCCGTGCTTCGTCCGAGGACTTTGGTCATCAGAAAGACTTTGTCGCGGTACCCATCCTTCATCGCCTTGCCCATGCGCTCTTCGCTGCGGCCGGCCTGGTACTCCCAGGCATTGTCGAAAAAGTTGATGCCCTCGTCCACCGCGGTCCGCATGATCTTGATCGCTTCGGCTTCCGGCAGGGCTTCACCGCCGACATGCGCACCGCCGATACCCAACAAGGAAACTTCGATGCCAATCTTGCCCAGCCGGCGGTAAGGAATGCCGTTGACAACCTTGGCGGTGGCGGGGATGGGCATGGCGGCGATCGCGGCGGCTGCCGCGGACAACTTTAGAAATTCACGCCGTCTGAGCAGCATTGCAGTAGACCTCCGAAAGTAGTGCTCATTTTCCGCATTCACAATACGTGACGTGAAGAACTTGCGCAATCAGTTCTCCATCGCGGTCCGGACGCGCTCGGTGTAAATGCTTCGTTACGAGAGCAAGCCTATTTGGACTGCGGCGGCCCCAAAGGCGCCGCTTTGGCTGTTTATCCCAGTTGGTCTACCCCCTACCTGTGCGCACGACGCCCTCTCCCCTAAACAGCCAAAGCGGTGTCTACGCTACCCGCTTCGCCACCGCGGTCCAAATCTTGAACGGATTGAACGCGGCGATTGGACGGAAAGCCCGCGCGGGAGTATAGTTTTATTTCTCCGCTTGGGCGGGGAAAAACGGGGCTGCACGGGGGCTTCGCTGCCGTGCGTAGTATCGAGGTCTGGAAGGGAGTTCATTCATGAGTGAGATGTCGTTGAGCCGCCGCGCGTTTCTCGCGGCGACGACCACTACGGCGGTGATGACGTTCACCGGAGCGGCGGCCGCGCCGAATTCGGCGAAAGTTGTTCCGCGGAAAGTTTCTCCGAACGAAAAACTGAACGTAGCCGCAATTGGCGCCGGCGGGAAAGGCGCGGGGGACATCACCGGTTTTCAGAACCTGGGCGAGAATGTCGTCGCATTGTGCGACGTCGACTGGGACCGTGCCGCGCAGGTGTTCGGATTGAACCCAAATGTGGCGAAATACAAAGACTTTCGTAACATGCTCGAAAAACACCCGGAAATCGACGCCGTCAACGTGTCGACACCGGATCACATGCACGCCCCGGCTGCGTACATGGCCATGAAAATGGGCAAGCACGTCTACGTGCAGAAGCCTCTTACGCACACCGTGGCAGAAGCGCGCCTGCTCACACTGACCGCGCGCGAAATGGGCGTGGCCACGCAAATGGGAAATCAGGGCCACTCGGACAACGGGTGCCGTGAACTTTGCGAAATGATCTGGGGCAACGCAATTGGCGACGTGCAGGAAGCCCACGTCTGGACGCACCGCCCCGTGTGGAAGAATCAGGGCCGCGCGGAACCCTTCGAGCCGCAAACACCCCCGGATGGTCTGGACTGGGATCGCTGGCTCGGCCCGGCGCCGTGGCGACCGTTCAATAAGGCCTACGCCCCGCACGATTGGCGCGCATGGCAGGATTTCGGCGCCGGTTCGCTCGGTGATATGGCTTGTCACATCATGGACCCGGTGTATATGTGCCTGAAACTCAACGAACGCCCCTGGTTCACCGTCGAAGTGGTCATGCAGGAAGGCGTCAACAAGCAGACCTTCCCACTGACCTCGACCATCAAGTATCACTTCGCGGAAGGCGGCGGCATGCCGGAAGTGGATGTGTACTGGTACGACGGACATTGGCCGGACCCGAAGAATCCGGGTGAGAAAATCTACAATCGTCCGAAGCGGCCTGCCGGTATTCCCGATACGTGCGTGCTCGGCGACAACAACATGAATGGATCGTTCCTCATAGGAGAGAGCGGCATCGTCACGCAGGGTGAATACGGCGGCAACCCGCGTCTTGTGCCGGACGAAAAGATGGCGAGCTACACGAAGCCTACGCCTTCGATTCCGCGCATTCCGGGCGAAGACCACTTCGCCAACTTCCTGCAAGCATGCAAGGGCAACGGTGTCGCTTGCTCGAATTTCGACTACGCGGGACCGTTCACGGAAATGGTGCAGTTTGGCAACCTCGTCGTGAAGTCCGGCAAAAAACTGCGCTGGGACAACGTCAAAGGCGAAGTCACCAACGTCCGGAACGCGAAGGAAATCGTGAGCAAGGAATACAGGAAGGGCTGGGAATTGCCCTGCTGAGTCAAGCAATTTGATAAGGCGGGCCGGCGCTGTAGGGCCCGCCTTTTTTTCTTATGGTTTCCTCTCGTATTGCGGCGATTGTTAGCGGACACTAGAATCAATTAAGGAGGAAGCTCGGGGTCAGCCTGTGTGAACCCGAAACTTGTGAACGGCTATTCATTGGAAAGCAGAAGTATACTGAAGGAACACCAATGTCAACGAAATGTGCATTTATTCCAAAGTATACGCTCGCTAGAATATGTACAAAAGCACTTGTAGTGTGCATCTACGGTTTGGTCTCTGGATGCGTCACCAACGGATTTGTACTGTCTCTTCTTATCGGGGAATACACCGAAGATGTAACGGGGAAAGCTGCATACGCGGGTGGGTATAAAGTAGGCGCCGACTATGAGTTGCAGGTGGATAGCTTTATTTATGAGGGTAGTGATTGGAGAAGGAAGCAGCTTTTCCTTGAGCCGCCGGAACAATACACACCGCCTGGGGGACATTTTACGGTGCCCCAAACACTTGAAATGTACCATGAGGAGCCTCGTAAATGGCCGAATATCAAAGGAATTGTAGCCAAGGGAACAAAATTTAGGGTAGTGAAGCTAATTAGACATGGGGCGCATTCAATAAGTTGGTCAGTGGTCTATGTCATCGGCGAAATTCAGAATGGACCATGTAAGGGAAAGCAGCTTGATCTGCTCGACGCGTCGATTAGTCCCGGTGATGATGTACCGCTAGAACTACAGGAACCAAATCCTGATATTCTAAGACTTGTGGAATCCGTGGATATTCCAAAATAATCAAGAAAGCCAATAATGAGCTTGAACGATATAAAGCTAGCTATTGAAGCGCTATCCGAGCGGGAGAGTTGCGAACTGAATGCGTGGCTCCAGAAATGGCCGACCGACCATTGGGACCGCGAAATGCAAGAGGACGCGCGCGCGGGAAGGTTCACGGAAATGGTGCAGTTTGGAAACCTTGTCGTGAAGTCCGGCAAAAAGCTGCGATGGGACAATGTCAAGGGTGAAGTCACGAATGTCCGTAACGCGAAGGAAATCGTGAGCAAGGAATACAGGAAGGGCTGGGAATTGCCCTGCTGATATAGCGAACAACCTGTCGGGGCGGACCTGCGCCATGGGGTCCGCCTTTTTTGTTTGTTGAATATGCAAAGCCAACACTTCAAAATCGCTACGGCACAAATCGAGAGGATTCCCAATGTCGGCGTTGCAACGGCTCACAGTAATAATCGAGCGCGAAGACGATGGTTATGTCGCGCTATGTCCCGAGTACGATATTGCCAGCCAAGGCGGTACCGTCGAAGAGGCTCGGCAAATGCTCGCTGAAGCAATGGAACTTTTTCTCGAAACCGCGTCCGAAAGCGAAATAGTAAACCGCCAACGGTCTGAAGTATATGTCTCAACTTTAGAGGTGCGGCGTGACGAGACGCAGACCGCGCTTTGACTCCCCTGCCGGGGTTGCTGTAACGCAGTGCAGCGATAGGATTCAGAATATGAGCCTCAAAGAAATTAAAATAGCCATCGAAGCGCTATCCGAACGGGAACGGTGCGAGTTGAACGCTTGGCTCCAGAATTGGCCAAACGACGAATGGGACCGCGAGATGCAGGAGGACGCGCGCGCTGGGAGGTTCGCCGATCTGGCACGGGAAGCCGACGAAGTCTTTGACAGCGGTAAGTTACGTCCGTTTCCGTGAAAAGTCTCGCCAGCGCACGATTCTGGGAGTTTTACAAATCGCTGCCATCGGAAATACGAGCGCTTGCCGATAAAAACTTCCACCTGTGGCAGGCCAATCCCCGACATCCATCGTTGCGGTTCAAACCGATTCATGATGATCTCTGGTCTGTTCGGATCGGCGCGCACTATCGGGCGATCGGCAAGTTTCGCGATGGAGAATCCTTTATTTGGCTCTGGATCGGGACGCACGAACGGTACGACAAGTTTTAATAACTAACCAATTATTTGGGGTAAAAGCAATGCGCGCATGGGTGGTCAATCAATTCGGTCCGTACAAGACGGCGTTGCAGCTTGCGCAGGCCGACGCGCCAGAGGCAGAAGGCGAATCCGCGGTGATCGACGTGAAGGCCGCGGGCGTGATGTATGCTGACTTGTTGAACATTTCCGGTAACTACCAGATGAAAGCGCCGTTGCCGTTCGTGCCGGGGAGCGAGGCGGCGGGCGTCGTTTCGGAGTCGGGAAAAACTTCGCGCTTTAAGGTAGGCGATCGCGTTGTTACGGTGAATCTGATGGGCGCGTTCGCGGAACACATGCTTGCGCTGGACCAGGTTTCGTATGCGATTCCCGATGCAATGTCTTTCGCGGAAGCGGCGGCGTTCACGATCAACTATCAAACGTCGTACTTCGCGCTGGTGCATCGCGCGCAACTGAAGCCGGGCGAATGGGTGCTCGTTCATGGCGGTGCCGGCGGCGTGGGCACGGCGTCGATACAGCTTGCCTTGGCGCTTGGCGCCAATGTCATCGCGACGGCCGGCGCGGATGACAAAGCCGCTCTGTGCAAGCAATGCGGCGCGCACCACGCGATCAACTATCGCACCGGCGATTTTGTTGCAGCAGTGAAAGACATCACGCAAGGACGCGGCGCGGACGTCATCATCGATCCCGTTGGCGGCGATGTGTTTGATTCGAGCACGAAGTGCGTGGCGTTTGAAGGGCGCCTTATCGTCATTGGTTTCGCCGCGGGACGCATCCCTACAATCGCGGCGAACCGCATGCTCGTGAAAAACTTCGGCGTGCTTGGCTTGTTCTGGGGCGCGTACCAGACGCGGAATCCCGCGCTGGTCGTCGAGACACAAGACATCCTCTATGGCCTGTACAACGACGGCAAGATCAAACCGGTGGTCTCGCGCGAGTATCCCCTCGAAGAATTGCCAGACGCGCTCGAATCCATCGAGACGCGGAAGTGTTTGGGGAAACCGGTGTTGATCTTGTAGGAGGGCGGGTTTTCTAACCCGCCATTTCTGAACAAAACAAATCAATCGCGGGTTAGAAAACCCGCCCTCCGGAGTAACGACGGGCTGGTTACGGCCAATTCAGTTTTTCGTGCAAGAATTCAAACGTGCCTACGCCGTTGATCATGTGGGGGCCGTCGAAGTATTCGATCACCGCGTTATCGCCGGAGCCGAGTAGCGCGTAGTGGCGTTTTGTCTTTGCGAACTCGTTGGCGACCCATTCGTCGTAGCCGACGCCGTCATGATGTCCGCGTTCGACCATGAACGGTCGCGGATAAATTAGCCAGCTCATTTCGGCGTGATTGAACATGTTGCCCAGGTTCCATTCCCACATTTCGTCTTCACCCGTGAAGACGTAGCTGAGCGGATGATGAACGCTCGCGCATTTCCAAATCCATTCATTGTAGTCGCCGGAACAGATCGACAGGCAATAGCCGTCTAGCAGCGCGGGTACGCGCATCGCGGTCTTCCCGCCGTAACTGAGTCCGTAAAACGCGATCCGTTCTTCATCGACAAACGGCAGCGCGCCAAGCCAGTTCAAAGTCTGTTCATGCTGCCGCACGATGAACGAGAACAACGACAGCTTTAGCGGATTCGCTTTCCGTTGTAACACGCGAAACTTGTCTTCGCCAATGTAGGGGTTCTGCGGCGCGTACGCGATGAAGCCTTTCTTTGCGAGTTTACACGCGAACTGGTGGTAGTAATCGCTATTCACCGCGGGATCAGCGACGTCCTGCACGCGGCCTTCAAGCCCGTGTTGACAGACAACTACGGGTCGCTTCTCACCCGCTGCGATATCTTTTGGAACCAGCAGGATTCCGTACCCAATCACATCGGGCAACACGTCCAATACCACTTCGTAGCCGCGATACGTGGGCTGATCATAAACGAGTCGCGTGCGCGCGTTCGGCGGCAATTCAATTCCGGGCAACGCGCCAATGGCTTCTTTATCGAAATAGTCGCGGTACGGCCCGACTGTTTTAGCCCATGTCTCCGGCGAAGTCGCATCGGCCTTTGCCCAAAATTCCTTCCGGCGGAACTCCGCCTGATGCATGAGATATTGCGTGTCATCAACGAGTTGCTGCACTTGCCGTTGCATGCGATTGTCACGAGTCGCGTTTTCGGGCAGCTCCAACTTTGTAGTGCGAAAAATGCCGCTAAATCTCATTGCAACACCCATTCCAGGCAGCAACTGAAGCTCGAGTTGAGAGTCTGTGCTTCCCAAAGACTTCACCGCTAGAATCTCAGCCGGTGGTTGCAGTCCCTCGACTAGTGCAGCCGCGCGCGCGACCTCTGTTGCGACCAGTGCCGGGTCCGGAGTCGTGATCTTACCCGGCGCCGCGCCATTCCGCTCACCGGTTGGTTCCGGGGGGCCGTCCACCCGGGGAAGTTCCCGAGTCGCGATATAGAGCGGGCGCGGCGCAACGAGGCTGGCGATTTCCGCGTCACCGAATTCATCCAGCAGTGACCACACATTGCGATAGATGGGTTCAGCCCATACCTCTTCCCGCGGGCCAAAATATCCGGTGACAACGGCTGCGCGAACGCGCGTGTCGATGGCCGTGGCATATAAGGCAATGAGGCCGCCTTCGCCATAGCCGGACACGCCGATGGGAAGCCCGGGATCGCGCTCTGCAAGCCAATCAACCGCGGCAAGCACTTTTTGTACTTCGTATCCGATGATGTGCCGGCCCAATTCGTATCCAGTGCGATAGACAAACTCGCGGTGCGGCTGATTCGTCATGCGCAATCCCGGCGTGCCGGAGTAGGTGTCGGCCCGGTTGATTAGGGACGGCACGATGACGCGACATCCCAGTTGCACCAAATGTTTCACGCCCCCGCCGGGCTTTATGTCCCCAATGTTTTCCTGCGAAACGAATTCTTCCGGCGTGGTGTCGCAATCCGGCAACGCGACGATCTGCGCAATCACGGATTCCGTAGGTTCGAGCAGCAAGCCTTCGCCTTCGACACCGCGCAGCACGCGCCAGCGCACGGTATTCACGCGCACGTCAAGGTTTCCGTGTGTCGTCTTCGATCCCGGCGTGGAAATGATTTCCATGTTGGGCGCATGCCGCGTGTCGGTCGCGCCGATGATTGTTGCGAACCGTTTACGGTTCGGTTCTACGGATTTGGTGTACGCCTCGTGCGACGAGAAATCCCGGTTCCAGTGTGCCGCGCGTTTGGCGACGCTTTCTTCAAGCGCGCGATTGAGATAGGTGTCGATCCCGGCGACCATCTGCATGGGGATATCGCCCTGCATGGTGAGCGGCGCGGTTCCCACAAGCGCCTGCGGATCGGCCGCAAAAGCGCACGCTACGAGCAAAAGTGACATCATTCGATGATTCCTCCCAATCGCTACAGCCTATCTTATACGTCGTATAGGTCCCCATAATCCCCGCATTGTAAGCCTGCCGCGCGTTATGCACAATTATGGATTGGGCAACGGAGGAAATCAGCCATGGCGACGACGCACGTTGAATACCGGACGCACCGCGGCATGGCGGGCACGCTCTTTCCCGCGCTGAACGCGAAGGACGATGCACAGCGGTATCGCATCAGCGATGCGCTGGTGAAGAAATTCGGCGAGCGCGGGGTGATCAAAGGGCCGCGCGTGCTGGACGCCAAACAGATCGAAGCCTTGCGGGAAGGGCTCGAACGCATCCGCACGGGCGAGAACCCGCGACTGGGCGAGCTGTACGAAATCGACGAAGCGTGGAAAAGCGCGCCGGAACAGAACGTGTTTCATTTCCTTGGCGCGTGGCGCATTGATGAGGCGTTTCACGATATTCTGTATCACCCGGCAATCGCGGTGCCAGTCGGCCAACTGTTGCATTCGCCAAAAGTGCGGTTTTGGCACGACCAGGTCTTTTACAAACCCAAGCGGCATCCCGGCGTCGTTGCGTGGCACCAGGATTATTCATATTGGACGCGCGCGATTCCGTCGCGGCATTTGACGGTGTGGATCGGGTTGGATGACACGACCCTTGATAACGGCTGCATTCACTATGTACCCGGCAGCCACAAATGGCCGTTATTGCCGAAACTGCAGTTGCTGGAGAACATGGATGGGATCAAGACGGT
Source organism: Candidatus Hydrogenedentota bacterium (assembly GCA_034408725.1). Lineage (GTDB taxonomy): Bacteria > Hydrogenedentota > Hydrogenedentia > Hydrogenedentales > SLHB01 > JABWCD01. The sequence continues at coordinate 3,794 of JAWXCN010000225.1, read as the reverse complement.
GCTCACGCCGGAACAACTCGCGGAATTTAAACCGGAACCGATGCTGCTCAAGGCAGGCGAATGTTCCATTCACGATTCGATGACCTTGCATGGCTCTTACGGCAACAGATCGGATGGTCCGCGCCGCGGGGTGGTGCTGAATTTCATGCATCCCGAAACGCGTTGCGCCGATGGTAAACACCCGCTACTGCAACACACGCCCGTGATTGACGAAGGCGCGATCATTGAAGGCGACGATTTCCCAATCGTGTACGACGAAACGGCATAAAGACATTCCACCACGAAGGCACGAATAACACGAAGAAATGCCAAGAATGAAAGCGATTCGATTGAAAGAGGTCCTTTGATTGGAACCGAATGGCATTTGCCTTCTTCGTGACCTTCGTGTCTTCGTGGTGGAAATTCTGGTCTTGGCATCTTAAAGAGTTATGGCATTGCCGGCGTTGGTTCCAGTTCGAAAGCGCTGGGAAACGCCTCGTAATTCTCCCCGCCGGATCCTCCTAGTGCCTCATGATTATCCTTGCAGGCGACTATAAAGCACTGCGTAGGGGGAACCGGCCTCTCATCTAATCTTCCTGGTGACGCTTGTATTGGTGATGAATTCCAATGGCTCTCCGCGGAGCACAAGCACATCTTCCAGTCCGTCCACTTCGTCCATTTGTTCGCCGGCTTTAATGAATCCGAGATTTTTTGCCATCGCCTGCGATGCAACGTTCTGCGGCGATACGGAGACAACGAACGACGGGATGCCATGCTCCGTGACCGCCCAGCGCATCAGCCCTATCGCGGCTTCGGTCGCGTATGCGCGACGGCGGTGTGGTTCGTAGATGGTGTAACCAAATTCGATGCCGCCGGGCGCGATTGCGCGCAACCCTTCAGGGTTCGGAGGGGCGTGAAAACCGATGTGGCCGATCATGGTGTTTGTTTCCTTCAACACGATCATTCGCACGCACCATGGCGCATAGACAGGATCGGCGATCAACTGGTCACGGCGCATTTTTGCGTATTCGGGACGTTGCAACCAATCGTCGGGAATCGCGACTCCAGCGAGTTGCTCCGCCGTTTCGCGGTCGCCCGCGATGCACGCATCGAATAACCGAAGCGAAATTAACGGCAAACGCAGTCGCGTAGTTTCGATCGTCATTCGTTTTCTTGCTGACTGGTCCATTCGATCAACTTCTTTTTCAGCAGTTCTTTGGAAGGCAGGTACAGCTTGTATTCGCGGGCGTGAATGTTTGCGTCGCGTGGGAGGGTGAGTTCAACGATTGCGTCCTTTTTTCGCTTGCAAAGGACTATACCAATGGTCGGGTTTTCTTCTGGCAGCTTCTCGTGCAAATCGAAATAATTGACGTACATCTGCATCTGGCCGAGGTCCTGATGCGAGATTTTGTCGAGCTTGAGGTCGATGAGAATGTAGCAGCGCAAAAGGCGATTGTAGAAGACAAGATCGACGTAATAGTGATCCTCATGAAATGTGAACCGGCGTTGGCGGGATTCAAAAAGAAATCCTTTGCCGAGTTCGAGCAGAAAGTGCTCGATACGGTCAATGATGGCCTGCTCCAGATCGGACTCCGTATAGTTGGCTTTCTCGTCGAGACCGAGGAACTCGAGGACATAAGGTTCCTTTAGCACGTCTTCCGGCTTGGAGATAATCTGGCCCTCGGCGGCGAGTTTGCGCACCTCGTTCTTTTTCCGGCTAAGGGCGAGGCGTTCGTATAGGCATGACGCTACCTGGCGTTTGAGTTCGCGAAGCGACCAGCTTCCCGAATCCGCTTCAATCTCATAGAAGCTGCGTTCGTCAGATTCCTCGATGCTCATGAGCAGGACGCAATGGGACCAACTTAAGCCAAAAGATAAGCCCGATGTAGCAGACAGTGGCCGCGAAAAGGCGACTGGGGCCAATTTCCCAGAGGGCTTCTGCTCAAATGTGAATTGGCCAGGCACTGTCTGGCTTATTGGTTGCGATTGGTCAGACAGTGTCTGACCAATTCGATGCCGATTATTGAGAAAAAATTGGCGCATCAACTTGAGATTGGTGAGAGAGAACCCTTTGCCGAACTCCGCCGAGAGGCGCACAGAGAGCTCCTTTAAGAGCTCTTTACCGTACTCGGCCCGTGATTCGCCCTTCTGCTCATATTCGACAATTCGGTGGCCAATTTCGAAATTGGTAAGTACCTGGAGAGTATTGACGGTGGTGGCGGCGGCGTGTCGGGCAGATTGAATCAATCCGCGAACTTCCGCAATCAACGGGCCAAGGCCGTTGGGCTGAGCCTCTACGGGAGCGGCTCGTGCCGGTCTGGCGGTTTTCTTCTTCATCGTGTGATGGTTTTCATCATAGCGCAAACGCCACATATGAATCGCCCGTGGGCGTGCCGAGTTTTCCGCCGCCGGTCGCCGCGATGACGACGTATTGTCTGCCGCCGGCTTCGTAGATGGTGGGTGGTGCATAACCTCCGAAGGGGAGTGGGTGCTCCCAAAGCACCTCGCCAGTGTTTGCATCGAACGCACGGATTTTCAGGTCTGCCGCGCCCGCGCAGAAGACGAGTCCGCCGGCTGTCACCGATGGTCCGCCAAAGTTCTCCGCGCCGGTCTGGTCGTCGCCCCAGTCGGCGAGGTCCTGATAAACGCCGAGCGGAACTTGCCACGCAAGTTTGCCGGATGCGAGGTCAATGCAATTTAACGTGCCGTACGGCGGTTTGCAGCCGGGGTAGCCTTCATCGTCGAGCAGTTTTGGGTAGCCGTTGTGCGAGTAGCGCGGCATCGCGCCATTTAATGCGGGACGCACGGCGGACGCGGGCACGTCGCGCAGGAAAATGTAATCGAGCAGCGCGACTTTTTCGTCCTCAGTGAACTCTGGCGCGGCGGGCATGAGGTTGAGCCCGGTTTTGAGAAGCTCGAGAACTTTTGCGTCATCCGTCCGGCGCGCAAGTCCTTGCAATGGGGGGTTTGAGCCGACGCCGCGTCGATCGCTGCCATGACACTTCATGCAATTGGCTTCGTAGACGACTCGGCCTTTGGTGGGCGGCTCATTGGGGTCGATATTTACTTCATCGGGTCGAAATAATGTGACGATCCACGGCAGGTGATTGCTGGACACGTACAGCCTTCCGGTTTTCGGATCAAAGCAGCCGCCGGTCCATTCCGCGCCGCCATGAAATCCGTACAGGGCGACGGGTTTGTCTTCGATCATCGGTTGAAACCACCCGTAGGCAGCGTTCGCCAATTGCTTCATGACGTGCGTGTGAGCGTTTTCGGTGCGATCCGTGACATCGTCGAGCGTGAACTGCTGGCGCGAGAAAGGTTCAGGCAATTCGATGTCGGGTTGATATGGCCACGTGCGTTCGCCGGGCACGGTGGACACGGGCGCGCTGCGCAATCGAATCGGAAACAGGCTTTCCCCCGTGACGCGATCGAGCACGTAGGTGTTGCCGGTCTTGGTGAGTTGCGCGACGGCGTCAACTTTTCGGCCTTGCCAATCAATTGTTACGAGAATCGGTGGCGCGGGCAGATCAAGGTCCCAGACGTCGTGCCGCACGTCCTGAAAGTGCCAGAGACGTTTGCCGGTGACAGCATCGAGCGCGATCACGCAGTTGGCGAACAAGTTCTGTCCCAGGTGCGTGTTGCCCGCGAAGTTTGGCTTGGGAGAACCGGTTGCGATGTACACAATGCCGCGTTGATCGTCGAGGGCGATGCCGCCCCAGCAGTTTGCGCCCTGCTCGAGTTCGCTCCAGGTGTCGCGGCCATATTCGCCGTCTTGCGGGATGGTATTGAACGTCCACAGCGGCGCGCCGCTG
>JAWXCN010000224.1:0-11100 GCA_034408725.1 Candidatus Hydrogenedentota bacterium | reverse complement strand
GTAACGGCGCCGACAATCTCGCCGTCGTGCTTGACGTCGAACTCGTGGCGTGGCGCGCGCCGGTCTTGCGTTTTGATGGGCGTCAAAATCGGGTAGCCGCCTGCATCGCGTTTGGCTTCCAAGGCCGATTTGCCCACGAAATCTTTGTCCCACGCAATAAACGATTCCATCGCTGCTTCCAACGGTGTGCGCGAAGCATCGAAATCCTGACCGGAAAGTCCGTAGCAACATTCCGTGCGCAACGTATCACGAGCGCCGAGGCCCGCTGGCTTAACTTCCGGATGCGCCAACAACGCGCGCCAGAAATCAACGGCAATGCGATTGGGAACAAACAATTCATAGCCAAGTTCGCCTGTGTACCCCGTGCGCGCGAGGACGATGTCCACACCCTTCCAGGCCGAGCGGCGCGCCTGATAATACTTCAGTTCCGTACACGCGGGAATTTCGGTCGCGAGGATGTCGCGCGCGAACGGTCCCTGGATATCTATCTTCGCAGTCGCATCCGAAACGTCGGAGGCTCCTCCCGCTGTCATTCTGGACGATACCGTGTCCAGCGGACCCGCATTCGTCACAACGAAAAAATCTTCTTCACCGAGCCGGAACGCGATTACGTCGTCGATGATGCCACCATCCTCCTGAAGCATCGCGCCGTATTTGCCGCGACCAACGGGGACCTTAAACGGGTTTAGACAGACGAGTTCGCTGAATGCCTGCATGGCAACTTTTCCACGCACGGAAAATTCGCCCATGTGGGAACAGTCAAATAGCGCCGCTTTGGTGCGCGTGTGTTGGTGCTCTTCAACGATTCCCGAAAATTGCACCGGCAAAGCCCAGCCGTGAAAATCGACGACCTTGCCACCCATCGCGAGGTGTTCATCATATAAAGGCGTGCGCCGCATCCTCAATCGCCTCCGGGTCCACAGAAATATCTGATGTGCCCTGGTGTGCCGCACCAACACAGCATCAGGGAGCCCAGGCGAACGGCGTTCTCGAAAGGCCTGCCGATCCCCCGTGGTTATTTCCACGTCGCATCGCCAGTTACGGCAGGCGAAAGCAGCGGTATGCTGCCATTCCGGCGAGATAAAATCAACCTGCAAAATGACCGGGTGTGGGGGTTGAAGGTGTTTTCCCCATCTTAATCTTCAATCGGTTCCGGCTGGGTTCACCTCAACCTGGAATCCTGGAAATCTGTTTCGCAGAAAAGCGAAAAAACACTTCTATTCACAACTTATTCACCGCAGTTCAAGACAGGCTCCTCCTTTTCCGGGGGCGCCACATAAATTCACGAAAATCTAATGTTCGCCTAATATTTCTCAGTAAACACTTATATATAAATAAGTTATAACTGCCTACCAAAAGTAGGATTTTCGCTCAATTTGACTTACTCGTCTAATTTTTACGTGGAACATAGTTCCATGCAACTTAGCTTTGGAAGGTTATCCACAACGGAAAATCAAGTCGATGTAGGTTGTCTCTCCTCCTTTGTTCAAGCCATTCGCAGTAAAGATCGCAAATGACTCGACGATCGTTTCTATGGCAAGATAGAATCCGTTTTCATACGAATTCTTTGATTGCGAGGGGATAAGAAAAAACATGCCATCTATGAGCAAAGATACCAGCCGTCACGATAAACATGAGGAAAACCATGTAACTCCCGGCGAGCGGCTAATCGTCGCGCTGGACTTCAATAATCTTTCAGAAGCCCTGGAACTTGTCGACAGCCTCGAAGGATCGGTCTCTTTCTTCAAGGTGGGTTTCGAGTTGTTTTTGTCGGCTGGACTCGATGCGATTAAGGCGCTTCATGAACGCGGACATAAAGTTTTCTTCGACCTTAAGATGGACGATGTAGTCGAGACGATAACGAGGGCCATGAGACAAATGGCGGCTCTGAACGTGGAGTTCGTCACTATTCACGGCTCCGAGGCGACCGCGAGGGCCGCGGTAGATGGCCGGGGTGAGAATGCGCTACCCAAAATTTTTCAGATTACGGTTTTGACGAGCCTGAATGGGCAGGATTTTCACAAGCTCGGAGTTGTAGGGGAAGGCCGGCCATTCGCAACAATCGAGCGATATATTGAAGCCCGCGCGGAATCTGCCTTACAGATGGGATGCGATGGTTTAATTACGTCAGGGGAGAATGTTGGCGCGCTACGACAACATTTCGTGGATAAGAACCCGATCCTTATTTGTCCGGGTATTCGACCCGAGGGATTGGGCACTGACGATCATAAACGTCCATGCACCCCATTCCAGGCTATAAAAGACGGCGCGGATTACATTGTTGTTGGCAGGCCAATTCGAAATAGTGCCAATAGGCCCGATGCCGCAAAGCGCATCATCGAAGATATTGGCCGCGGAATAAGCGCGAGGGTGTATTAGATTTGAAGCACGCGAGGACGCGTGCCCTCCCTGGAATTCTGTCATACGGCCACAACATACACCGTGTGATTGAATGCTAAATTCGGATCGGCATGATTACGTTAAGGTATTGATGCGAAGATTTTTCTTCGAAAGGTTTTAGAAGTCCGGGGCTTGACCCATCCTTCAGCACCAAACTGAGTTTTTCTGTTTCGATGCGGCGCAACACTTCGATCACAAAATCAGGGTTAAAGGCTATATCGATGGCTCCACCATCAAATTCACACTCCAACTCTTCTTCGTATTCACCCACTTCAGGCGTAACAACATTAAGCGTCATCAAAGGGCCATTCACCGTTACCCTGACCGAGTTGAATTTGTCGTTCGTCATCGTGCGTGTACGGCGCATGGCTTCCATGAAGGTCGATGTAAGAATAACGCCTTCCTTGTCGTGTTTCTTTGGAATGACCATGTCGTAATTTGGAAAGTTCCCTTCGATAAGCGCGGTTACGAGGCGTAAGGAATCAAACTGGAAAGCTGCCTGGCTTTCATCGAGAAATACCTGCACCTCTCCGGAATCACTGAGCAGGCGTTCGAGCTCGGTAATCATTTTGCCGGGAATGATTACTTTGATGTTTACACCCTTGGGAATGCCTTCTTTTTCTGAATAGAGGCTCATTCGACGGCCATCCGTCGCAACCGCCGTAAATTTTCCGTCGGCCAGCTCGCACAGCAATCCGGTGAGGTTATACCGGGCTTGGTCCGAACAAATCGCGAAACTGGTCTTCTGGAACATTTTCTTGAGCACTTTTTGGTCCATGACCAGCGGTTCCACCCCCTCGAAAGTCCGGACCGGCGGAAACTCGTCCGCGCTCATACTGAACAGCTTGGTTTTAATCTTGCCACATTGGAGGTTGATTACATTGTTTCCGGCCAGGTCAAGCGAAATTTCGCCTTCCGGCAGCTCCGTAAGGATTGAGGACAGACGTTGCGACGACACGGTAAGTGATCCGGGCTCGGTCACCGTACAGTCCACTGTGCATTCAATACTGACTTTTAGATCGGTCGCGCTGAGCTTGAGGCTGTTGTCCTCTGCTTCAATGAGAATATGCGACAGGATCGGCAAGGCTGATTTCGGTGAAACAACGGTCTTTACTTTGTTGACTGCTTCGAGCAAGTCCTGCCTGGGAATACGAATCTTCATTCGGTCGTCTCCACACTGATGGTATCGGTGAATGTATTGCCTGTCTTACTTGGTACCAATATATATAGATACAGTAGCCGTCTTAGTAGGAGATATGGAAACTGTGGATATGTGGTTCGGAGCCATGCTCTGATTGGAAAAAATAGGTGAATGAGTTGTGAGTTGATTGTTCCCGTGTTTCATCTCATCCCCGATGTTCGGATTGTTCGGCGTCCCAGATGCCATATTGAGACTTATTTAGTGGATAAGCCAACAGCTTTTCCACCAGGTTCTGAGACTTATCCCCTATCTACTTCACACTTCGTTTCCAGATCACTTATCCACACACTACTTAATAGACTTATAACACCTCCGGTTGAATATCCCTCATTCAATTCTCGAAAGAGAATGGAATTCACCAACCCTATTGTTGAGCTATAAAGTATCCAACTATTTATCCCATAAACAAAATGATTGCAGATACTTATGCCGTTTAACGGTCCAACACCTAAAAGTATAAAAACCTTTTGGTGCGCCGTATTGATACGGATTTTCGCGGGTTAACCAAGGTGGGAATAACGTTTGCTTCAGACCGGACACATCCACTTATCCACACCTTATCCACAACCCTGTGTTCCAGGTGGATTCCCCGCGCGGCAATGTAACAGAGGGTTCGTGGAAAAGCAAGCGATCCACGGTTGTCAGCGCGCAATTTGACGTAAATAGCCACCACCATTCAGTAATGAAGACACACCTATCGAGTCGGAAATATTGACGCGAATATCGCTATGAAATACAGGGCTACGTCCGAATGACGCGCAAGAATTCTTCCGCGGTGACCACCCCATCCTTGACTTTTTGCCGGCACCGGTCCGCCATAGTTTTGAGTTTGGCGGTTTTCGTGATGGACTCGATAGGCGCGTCCGCGGCAATCATTTTTCGAATTTCAGGGGTAATCTCGACAATTTCAAAGATGCCGGTACGGCCCTTGTTGCCTGTGTGATAACAGGAATCGCAGCCTTTTCCGCGATACAATTTTTTAGTCGTCTCGGGGAGGTGCAGCGACTTTAGCAGGGGCTTGGGGGGGGCGTAGGCTTCACGACATTCCGGACAAATCTTACGAATGAGACGTTGCGCGACAATCGTAGTCAGCGCGCTGGCAATCAAATACGACGGGACTTGCATGTTACGAAGGGTAGAAATTGCCTCTGGCGCATCGTTTGTATGGAGTGTGCTGAACACCAGGTGGCCCGTCATGGCGGCCCGAATCGCGATGCGCGCGGTATCAGCATCCCGGATTTCGCCGACAAGCAGCACATCGATGTCCTGCCGTAAAGACGCGCGCAACGTGGACGCGAATGTCACTTCGATGTCAGGGTCTATTTGCACCTGGTTGATCCCGGAAAGCTGGTATTCCACGGGGTCTTCAATGGTGACTATGCTGTCGGTCAGGACGTTTTTCTGGTTTAGCGCGGCGTAGAGGGTTGTCGTTTTTCCGCTTCCCGTCGGTCCGGTGACGAGGATCATGCCATAGGGTTGTCCAACCATGCGGGTGAGAATCTTCTCGTCCTCGGACTCGAGTCCGAGGTCCTTGATGCCGGCGAGTACGCTGGCCTGATCCAGCAGCCTTAGTACCACGCGCTCGCCGAGGTACGTCGGCAAAGTGGCGACGCGCACGTCATACTCGCCGGCCTTTGACTCGATACGAATATGACCATCTTGCGGGCGCCGCGTTTCGGTGATGTCTAGGTCCGACATAATCTTGATGCGGGAAATGACTGCCGCCTCGATTTCGGGCGCAATGCTCATGACGTCGTGCAGCACGCCGTCAATTCGGTATCGCACTCGCATCTCCGGTTCCTGCGGGTCCATGTGCACATCGGTGGCGCCGGAATTAATCGCGCCTTCGATAATGGTCGATACCAGTTTGATGACGGGCGCGCCCTGCGCCTCTTTTGCTATTTCATCAAACCTGCGCTTTTCCCTCGGTTCCTGAACTGTCGCCACGGCTGCTTTCTCCTCCTTGGCTGAGGGCTTGTTATTGCCCATATTACCCTTGGCTTTTGATCCGTCGGTGCGGTCCTTTTCTTTTTTCACCGTGAGCGCTGGTTCTTCCGGTACGGCGCCCTTGCGCGATGCCGCAATCTGCGACTTCCCCTTGTAGCGTGCTTTTATTTCCGCCTTAATATCGTCGCACGTCGTCACCATTGGATGAATGCGTTTACCCAGGATGACCCCGAGATCGCCAATGCTGTTTCGCAGTTGCGGGTTGTTGATAAGGCAGGAGAGCCGGTCCCCTTCGAGTTGCACGGGAACCATCTGGTACTTCAGCGCAACGCTTTCGGGGACAGCATCCAGCGCGTGTTGATAACTCGGGGTTTCATCCAATTCGCTGTATTCCAAACCGGATTGTTTGGCGAGAGCGACCTTTATTGTGCGGCCGGTAACCTGTCCGCGACCCATCAGAATCTCGCCTAGGAACCGCCCCGTGCTTTTTTGTTCGGCAAGGGCGTCCGCGAGCTGCTCCTTGGTGATGGCCTTGATATTCAGCAGCGCCTCTCCCAAGGAAGCCTGCTCCTTGGGTTTCGAGCCACTGCTCATTCCGGGAACATGAATCTCCGTCCGCAAGCCCTGGTCAACCATGTCCAGGGTTACTTTGCCAACCTGCAGCAACGAGCGGTACCAGGGCACGCCGGATTGCGTCTCTCGCGCCTTGGCGTGATCTAACTCTTCACGCGTGATGATGTCACTTTTGACAAGCGCGTCTCCGGGATGCGCTTGCCGTTGCTTCTCCGCCATAATCGTTCAACCCCTCCCCAAAATAAGCTACGAAAGCCAAAAGCTCACTTCGATCTCCGCCTTGACTCGATCAATCGGCTTTCACTCGCAACGCTGGTGGAAAAAGAAGAAATGAATTGCCACCCCTCCGGAAACGAAACGCCCGACCGCGAACCCCAATCATCTTACGCGCCAGTACCCCGCCGGCACACACACTGTGAAATTGCAGCCTAAGGTGATTATAGGCAGGTTTCGCGCATTCGTAAAGAACTTTTCAAACCGCCGCCCGTTTGGCCGCTACCGGGCCCAATCTGGCACTGTGTGGATGTCAATTCCAAATACCGGCACGATAACGAAATAGGCCAATATCGTCACCAAAATAATGCCCACAATGTTCAGTACGATTCCAGCGCGCATCATCTGCGGGATGGTGATGTAGCCGGTGCCAAATACCAACGCATTCGGCGGCGTGCCCGCGGGCATCATGAACCCGAGCGACGCACTCAACACCGCGGGGACAAGCACAAATAACGGGTGGACATGTAGGACGCTGGGACCGGCTACGGCGAGTAAAGGCACCATTAGCATGGTCAGCGCCGTGTTTGACATGAATTCGGTCAGAATGATGACGCCCACCGCAATCAGAAAAACCATTACTAACGGATGTAACCCGCGTATTCCGTCAAGATGCCCGCCTACCCATTCGGCGAGACCAGTGACTTTGAACCCTTCCGCGAGCGCCATTCCGCCGCCGAACAAGAGCAGCGTGCCCCATGGAATGCGTTTTGCCCATTCCCATTCGAGTGCAAATTTGCCTTCGCGCAGATTCACGGGAATCATGAAAAGTAGCATGGCCCCGATGATGGCGACCGTGCCGTCTTCAACCCCTTTTGCCGTGGGAATCAGGCCGGTCCATCCGGGTATTGTAAAACCGCCCACGGGAATATCCTGACGGAACACCCAGCCGAGCGCAGTTAGCACAAATACTGTCGCGACAATCTTTTCGCCCCGGCCCATCGGGCCGAGATCGGCGAGCTTTTTCCGGATGATATGGAGGCCCAACGAATCGTTGTCGCTGTTATTTGGGAGCCGGTATACGATTCGAACCAATATGAACCAGGCGAGAGGAATGAACACGACGACAAGAGGTATGCCAAAAAGAATCCACTGGCCGAAAGTAATGCGTGGGGCATCCGGGAACAGTTTTGCGAATTGGCCCACGAAAATGACGTTCGGCGCGGTTCCTACAATTGTTCCAACGCCGCCAATGCTCGAGGCGTACGCGATTCCAAGCATGACCGATGTACCAAACGCGCCGATCCAGGCCGCTTCTCCGTCTCGTTCAAATTCCTGGATGACTGCCAGGGCTATTGGGATCATCATCATCGTGGTTGCGCTATTCGATATCCACAAGGAAACACTGGCCGACGCAATCATGAAACCCAGCACGAGCCGGCAAGGGTTCGTGCCGGTGATGCCGATGACATGCAGCGCCAGCCGTTCATGGAGCCGCCACTGTTGCATTGCCATCGCGATGAAAAAGCCGCCGGCAAAGAGAAATATCGTGGAATCGCCGTAGCAGGCGGACGTCGCTACCGCAGGCAATACCCCAAGCAGGGGAAACAGCGCGAGGGGCAGCAAGGATGCCGCGGCAATGGGGACGGCCTCCGTCACCCACCAGATACCCATCAACAATGCAACCGCCGCGACGCGTTGCGCGGGTTCAGACAGGCCGTCAGCGGCGGGAAGCGAGAGTGTGATGAAAAAAGCGGCTGGTCCGGCGATCAGGCCAAAGGTTTGAATTAGGTCGTGTCCCGTTTTGCTTTCGGCGCGCATGTGGCAGATTCTATCGCAACTCGGCAGTAATTTTACAAGAGTTACGCGCGGTAATTTATTGACAGTGCTATGTTACCCGCTTTACCCCACGAACAATGTCATGCTATTATCTGGGTTCCCGAATGACACCTTGGCGCCGGGAAGCGTAGTAATTCGTTGATCCAAATCAATCCGGTTAACGCTCCGGAAAAACTGCCTCGCGACGGCGGCGATGTGGTTGTAACAGGAGTAGTGTGATGCATCACCGTGTTGGGCTTTGCGTTTTTTATGTTGGTTTCGCACTCTACGGGTTGGGATTTGGGGGCCTGAGTGTCGCACACGCGGACGATCCTCTGAACGTACAGTCGTCCCCCATTTCAGGGGTCCAAGTTCTCATGGGAGTTGACGGTTCCCCGCCGAGCCTCGTTACGACTCCATTTACGGACAATTTTGATAACCATATCGATATTTACCTGGAAGCACCCGCGGTATGGCAGACGCGCGAATTTATCGAGTGGCAAAAGAATGGCGTTTTATTTGGAACGGACTTGGTGGTCGAGTATGAGACAGGGACATCTCCGGTGACCTTCCAAGCTATGTATGGACCGCCCTCGGTGTCATTGACGGTGACCAGCTCGCCGAACGAGAACATTGAGTTTTTGAACGAAGACATCTATCCGTTGACGACCCCATACGAACGCGTGTTTCATGATGAGACGCCATATGACGCCATCGTGCGGGCGCCGGTCTCGCATGAGGGAAAACCGTTTGCGCGCTGGATTCTTAATGGCGAGGTGCATTCGACGTTTCATATCGCGTACCTCACCATGGATCAAAATCACACCCTCGAAGCGCAGTACGGCACGGGCACAATCAAGTGCAAGATTCAACCGAAGGGCGCGCGCAAAAAGGCCCGGTGGCGTATTGACGGCGGCCCGTGGATGCGGCGCGGTGAGACCGCCACCGGCGTGCTCGTAGGCGAACATCTGATTGAATGGAATGACGTGCCGGGATTCAGCACGCCCAAGGACCGTACTGTGCCGGTGTTGGACGGCAACACACACACCATCCGCGGACGGTATTTCCCTAACAAATAGTTGTGCCGTCGCAAGCTTTTTCGGAGGGCGGGTTTTCTAACCCGCCATTTTTTTCGTGAGTATGGGGAGCGAATAGGACCTATAGGACCTACGGGACCTATGGGAAGTATCTGTAGCACAGTACAATCCAATCGAGCAAAGCACATTTGCGTAAGGGGACGACAAGATGAAAATCACCGACGTATTCGCGAAGGACCTGTTCAAAGGCAAGACCGCTTTCATCACCGGCGGCGGTAGCGGCATCAACCTTGGTATCGCAAAAACTTTTGCAATGCTGGGCGCGAACATCGGCCTGTGTGGACGCAAGCAGGAGAAGCTGGACACTGCCGCGGGCGAGTTGAAGGCGTTGGGCGCGAAGGTTTGCGGCGTTGCCGCGGACGTGCGGGATTTCGCCGCGCTGGAAGCGTCGATGAAACAGAGCGAAGACGCGCTCGGCCCGATGGATGTGCTCGTGTGCGGGGCTGCGGGCAATTTTCCGTGTCCAGCGGAAGTGTTGAGTCCGAATGGGTTCAAATCGGTGATCGACATCGATTTGATTGGTTCGTTCAACTCCTGTCGCGCGGCGTTTCCGCAATTGCAGAAGACCCGCGGCAGCGTCATTTTTATTTCCGCGGGCCAGGCGTTTCTACCTTACGCGATGCAGTGCCACGTCGGCGCGGCAAAGGCGGGCATTGACAACTTGATGAAGAATCTCGCGCTCGAATGGGGCAAGTACGGTATCCGTTGCAACAGCGTCGCGCCGGGGCCGATCGACGGCACGGAAGGTGTGAAACGGCTGCTGCCGGAAGGGTGCCGGGAAAAAATGATCGAGTCGATACCATTACAGCGGCTTGGGACGGTCGAGGATATCGGGAATTTGTGCGCGTACCTGTGCTGTCCGCTCTCGACGTATGTCACGGGCACGGTCATCGTCGCGGACGGCGGCCAGAATCTGCCCGGATCGGGGTATATGACGCATATCATGATGAGCGCGATGGGGTAGGCATAAGGGGAGTTTCGATACGTATCGCCGACTTGGAGAAGTCTGATGGCAACGAATTCAGCTATCGAGTGGACGGGAGCTACGTGGAATCCTCTTACCGGTTGCACGAAGATCAGCCCAGGATGCAAGCACTGTTATGCTGAGCGCATGGCAAATCGCTTACAAGCGATGGGCCAGCCAAATTATGTCAATGGCTTTAAACTAACGCCGCACGAGACAGCGCTTTCTCTTCCCCTAACGTGGAAGAAGCCGCGAACAATCTTTGTCAACTCGATGAGCGACTTGTTTCACAAGGATGTATCCATCGAATTCATATTGCGTGTATTCGACGTCATGCGCGAGGCGAACTGGCACCAATATCAGATTCTTACGAAACGTGCTGATCGGCTGGAAGAACTTGGGAAAATTCTGCCTTGGGAAGAGCACATCTGGATGGGTGTGAGCGTCGAACAGGCGAAGTACACTTTTCGCATAGATCATTTGCGCAACTCCGGGGCTCACATCAAATTTTTATCGCTTGAACCACTCTTGAGTGCACTCCCAAAACTCACCCTTGATGATATTGATTGGGCTATCGTTGGGGGTGAATCCGGACCGGGGGCTCGGCCGATGAAGTCTGAATGGGTAATCGATATACGGAACCAGTGCATCCGGGCCGGAGTGCCATTCTTTTTCAAGCAGTGGGGCGGCGTTAGAAAGAAACAGGCCGGCCGGGTGCTCGACGGCCGTACCTGGGATGAGATGCCGCCGATACCCAAAGAAATAGCTTCCCGAATTGCGGACGCTTCCTAGTGTCCTGAGTTTGAGATTCGTTCGATATGAAGTTTGGAAATCAGACCTTACATCCCCCTAAATCCCCCTTCAAAGGGGGACTTTGAAGATCGGAT
>JAWXCN010000223.1:0-9845 GCA_034408725.1 Candidatus Hydrogenedentota bacterium | reverse complement strand
CGGAGGGTTCGGCGGCGCGGGCGGCGGCGGATTCGAAGCGCCATTCGACGATTTCTTCGACGTGCTCTTCGGTCGCAGTTCGGGCGGCGCGGCAGGTGGTGGACGCCGCCGCAGCACGGCGCGTCCGGGCGCGGACCTCGAGTACCGCCTGAACATTTCTCTGCGCGAGGCCGCCGCGGGCGTCAAGAAAAAGGTAAAGTTTGCGCGGCGCGAAGTGTGCGCCGACTGCAACGGCTCGGGCGCCGCTCCCGGCACACAACCGCAAACCTGCTCAGACTGCCAGGGCACCGGTCAGGTCCGGCGCGCGCAGGGCTTTTTCAGCATTACGCAAACCTGTCCGAAGTGCCGAGGCGCGGGACGCATCATCACCAAACCGTGCCCGAAATGCTCCGGCAGCGGACGCAACCGCTCCGAGCGCGAACTGTCCGTCGATCTACCCGGCGGCGTTGACACCGGCTCGCGGCTGCGCCTGTCCGGCGAAGGTGAACCGGGCGAAGGCGGCGGACCGCGCGGGGACCTCTACATCTACGTCGAAGTTGAACCCGACGACATCTTCACGCGCGAAGGCAATGACGTGGTTTGTGAGATCCCGATCAGTTTCGTGCAAGCGATCACCGGGGACAAACTGCGCGTACCCACGCTCGCCGGCGAAGCAGACCTGAAAGTACCGCCGGGAACCCAACCGGGCACCATGTTCCGGTTGCGGGGCATGGGCATCAAAGACCTGCGCGGATACCACAAGGGCGATCAAATCGTCCGCGTGCAGGTGGAAATCCCCACGCGCATCACCAGGGAACAACGCGAACTTGTCGACAAATTCGCACAGATGAGCAACGAGAAAACGTACCCGCTTTACCAAAGGTTCGTCGAGAAGTTAAAACGATCCCTGGGCGGATAACGCTACGGGTTCGCCTTTTCAAATGCGCGAATCCGCATATTACGAATCGCGCCGGACGTACGCCAGGTAGCAATTCCAAATGGCCGGGTAGGCTCCATTTCAAAGCGGATGCCGACCCCGCGTCCTTCGGTATCAACATCAACCAACTGTTCGCCGTCAATCCACGCCTCAATTTTTCCAGGCGTGACCCGAAGCCGGATCGAATACCACTGGTCCTTCGCGAAATCGCGCCAGCTCGCAGTGCCGTTTTCGGACGCATCCAGCCAATCCAAGGATGAAATACCGACCAAGCGCCCGCCCCATCCACCCACCACGAGCGAACACGGGTCCTTGCCAACCGGAAACGTCAGGCCGCAGAAGAAATCGTCGCCATCGGTCCGTTTGGCGTCCAGCGAAACTTCGTAGTTCATCGAAGGCAGCGGCCCGCCCCAAACGATTCCGGTCATGTCGTTGCCTTGAACCAGATGCACCACGTCACCCTCGGTCCACACCCCGCCGGAACCAATAAACTCGGACACGCGAAAGTCTTTTTCTTGCACAAATGTTTCGGCGTTTGGCGTGCCGTCTTTATTGAGATTGTGCGTGAGCGCGAAATCTACCTTGGCCTTCTGCTTCAGCAGCTTGGTGTCTACCTGGGCCGGGGCGCCCGGCTCCAACGTACTCGCCGTTTCTGTTTTCTCCGCCGTAGCGCATCCAATCGCCAAACAAACCAATACCACACCGCATACACGCGTGAACATAAGCGCTCCCCCAATCTGATTTGTCCTATTCTGCGTCAAAACCCCACCCAACGCCAAACAACGCCTTGGAGTGCGGTAGCTACCGCTTTCACTTCGGTAGTCACGAAACGTCGGGGTCGAACGAGGCTCAACGGATTAGTTTCCACATTTGCGGGGCGCCACTTTGCGCTCTAAGCCAAAGCGGTAGCTACCGCTACCGCACTCCAAGGCGCTTCGCGCTTCCAATAGTGTTATCATATCTCCTTCCAACAGGTCTCCGGACAACGATATGAGCAACATTACAGACACCGCGACGCTGCCACTAACAAGCGAAGACATGCGCAACGCGGGCCTGACCATCACCGAAATCTACAAGTCCGTCCAGGGCGAATCGACCTGGGCCGGGCTTCCCTGCATCTTCGTGCGCCTCACCGGGTGCAACCTGCGCTGCGTGTGGTGCGATACCGAATACGCCTTCTACGGCGGCAAAAAAATGACCGTCGGTGAAGTTGTCGACGCCTGCAACGTGCTCGACTGCAAGCTGGTCGAGATTACCGGCGGCGAACCGCTGCTCCAAAAACATTGCGGCGCGCTCGCCCAATCGCTGCTCGATGCCGGATACACCGTCCTCTGCGAAACCAGCGGCGCGCTTCCGATTGATCGCCTGCCCGCCGAAGTCATCAAGATAATGGATCTGAAGTGTCCCGGCAGCGGCGAAGTGGAACAGAATGATTGGACCAATATTGACCGGCTTTCTGCGCGGGACGAAGTGAAGTTTGTCATAGCCGATCGCGCGGACTACGATTGGGCCCGCGATGTGGTGCGTGAATACAGATTATCCGAGCGCTGTCACGAAGTTCTGTTTTCTCCGGTGTTCGGTTCTATCGATCCGAAGGCGCTGGTCGAGTGGATTCTGGAAGATATACTCCCCGTGCGCTTCCAGCTTCAACTGCACAAGTTCGTCTGGCCACCCGATCAGAAGGGCGTGTAGATGCGCGTTGAATTGATTAAGAGCTTCAATTTCGAAGCGGCACATGAGCGCGGCGGAAAACTTCACGGACACAGCTACATCGTCGAACTAAAATGCGCGGGCGAATGCGACGAAAAACTGGGGTGGCTGGTCGATTACGGCGAAATCTCGGATGCGTTCGACCCGTTCTACAAGGCGCTGGATCACCGCAAACTGGAGGACGTGGAAGGACTTGAGGACACATCGCTGGGTGGGATTGAAGCATGGCTTTATGAGCGACTCGAAGGGGTAGTTCCTTTTTTCTATTGGGCCCGCGTTGGAATTGTCGGCGAGTGCAAGTTTAATCCGAAGGTTGACCAGTATCGCGAGGGCGCGTTCAGTGAAATACCCAACGTACACTTTGGCTTCGAGGCGGCGCATTTTCTGCCGAATGTTCCCGAAGCGCACAAATGCCGGCGCATGCACGGACACAGCTTTCGCGTAGCTGTTTGTGCGGAAAAATCTAATAGTCTTGAACCTTTTCTTGAGCGCATTCATCATGCGCTGGATAGACGTTGTCTCAACAGAATAGTGGGATTGGAAAACGCAACTTCGGAGCACGTCGCACGCTGGATATGGGAGCAACTCGAACCGCGTGGGGTTGGAATGTTGTCTGTAACCGTTGCGGAAACGTGTACGGCGCGGTGTGTCTACCGGGGTGAAAAAAAAGAACAGGGGCCGGATAAACAGCCGGAAGCCGCTGCGCTTCAAGTAGGGAACGGGTAAGAGTACGGGGGATCGATGAACAAATTATTGCGGAAGTATTACACCTTCAAGAATAGGCGAAAGTTTACCAAAGTAGGGAAGAAATGCCGCTTTTACGGCAATGACATCCTAATCGAGGGCAATGTGGAAGCGGGCGATTTCGTCCATATCCGCGACCATTGCGTGTTCCGCACGCGCGGTGAAGGAAGAATCGTTTTCAAGGACCGCGCCATGGTGAGTTGGAACGTCATCATCGAAAGCGGCCAGCTAGTCGAGATCGGCGAGAATACCGGGCTCGCCGAAGGCGTCATCATTCGCGACGGCACACACCTCATCTATGGAACAAAAGAACATTGGCGGTTCACGCCATTCATCATCAAACCCACGATCATCGGACCAAACTGCTGGATCGGCAGCCGTGCGTATATCAATTACGGTGTCACCATCGGCGAAGGCGCGGTCATCGGCGTCGGTAGCATTGTCACCAAAGATGTCGGTCCTTACGAAGTATGGGCAGGCACACCCGCGAAATATGTCGCGCACCGCACCGACGACGTGCCCCCCTCAAAACTCGCCGAAGCCCAGGAAATCCTCGCCCGCGAAGGCGTCCGAAAAGACCGCCGCATGGAAGACGAATAATCAAACACCCGCTCGAATATGGACTGCTCAGTCCAAATAGGCTTTCTACTAAAACTCGGTGTTTGGAATGAGGACCATTTGGACTGCGGTGGCGAAGCGGGTAGCGAAGACACCGCTTTGACTGTTTAGTGAAGAAGACTTCGTGCGCGCACAGCAAGGGTAGACCAACTGTAATAAACAGCCAAAACGGCGCCTGGGGGCCGCCGCAGTCCAAACAGGCTTCTTCTATCACACGGTTATATACGGTCAAATCACCGCGCCAAACTCATCCCGATAATACGCGGTGCCGCCGCCAATCTGCCGCGTCGCATCAAACACGGCAATCATGAACACCTCGTCCGGCACTTCCCACGGACACCGCACGCGATACTTCGACGCGCGC
The DNA here is from genome assembly GCA_034408725.1 of Candidatus Hydrogenedentota bacterium. Classification (GTDB taxonomy): domain Bacteria; phylum Hydrogenedentota; class Hydrogenedentia; order Hydrogenedentales; family SLHB01; genus JABWCD01. The sequence goes on along the minus strand of JAWXCN010000223.1, from coordinate 5,493 downwards.
TCAAACCCAAATCGCGGATAAAATTCCGGGTGACCCAGCACTACCACAAATGGCCAACCCGCCGCCTTCATCCGGTCCAGTCCGTCCTGCACCAACTGCGAGCCAATGCCTTGATTCTGGTCTGCGGGTAAGACCGACATCGGCCCCAATCCCATGCCAACCCAATTAGGTTCATCCTCCCGCTTCAGGATGACCGGGCTAAAAAATATGTGTCCCGCAATTTCACCATTACGCTCGGCCACCAGCGAAACGATTTCATCACAACACGCGCGCAACGCATCCACCAAGAGCCCTTCCCCAGGCTGGCCGAATGCTGCGTCGTTCAATGCCCGAATTGCGTCCTCGTCCGTCGCGCGCTCATCACGAATGACAGTCATGACGACGGTTGCGCCTTTACCAGCCGAATCTCATTGATTCGCGAGCGTTGCCGCCAATTGAGATGCTCTTCGTTCGGTCTCTCCCACGTTACCACGATAGTTCCGTCCGCACTCAGCTCTCGCGGCACCAGAAACTTCTTTACTTCCGCGGGTGTCGTTCCACCTGAGGTCTGCTGGACACGCTGTCCATCCACGAACGTGAGCGCTTCGCCCTGACCCGTAATTTCGATGACATATCCCGTATTCGCATCCAAATGTTCATATCGCGCCGCAATCGGCCAATCCATATAGGTCAACCAAGAGATGCGATCGCGCTGTAAGCCGTTGTCTTTCCAAATATGGTCCGGATTCGGGTTGCGTAAGTGCAACGGATCGGTGAACGTTGTTTCACCACGAACAATATGCGTCGACTTCGCGACGTTGCCGACGTCGTCATAATACTGGCCCGGACCCGGATTCTCCCACGTCGCGATTTCACGCAAACGCGCGGTTTGCGCTTCGGGCGTGGGCAGCGCGCGCACTTTCGTGAACTCATCCTCCAACCACCAACGGTTGTTCAACGGCCGATCCACCACGTCCAGTACCGCGCCGCGCTCCGTGCCGCTTGCAGTGTACTTCGGCACGCTGGTTTGCAACTGCACACTCTCGAACAAATCCGCGCACAACGATTCGATACGCGCGCGCCACTCCGGCTTAACCAGCTGCGATTCGGCGCGCTTCAATATCGCCAGAGCACGGTCCATCGCGTCCGACGGAACGTCCGCACGCTGATCAAACCACCCGGCGTGCTCCTCGATCTCAAGTATCTTGGCATACGCCTCCCCCTCAAGCCCTGCTTCGTAGATGCTGCGATGCCGAACATAGGCGTCATACACCGCGCGCAATTGACACATCTGCCAGCGCCAATTCCCCCGCAACTCCGGGGCCTGCGAATCGAGCCTTTCCCAAAGAGCCAGCGTTGCATCGATCCCGCCGTTATCGGCGACTGCGCCTTCCCAGTTTTTCTCGAGGGCCAGAATGCCATCCGCCGCGTCTTCCGCCACGTCCGCTCCGAAGAAGAAACGCGAGTATTCAATCAGCATATCGCGCACGGGCATGTCCGGGTCCCACGAACGCATGGTCCAAATCTGTTTGTTCACGTCATCGTGTACACCGTCGCTGTACGACAAAAAACCGTCCGTTTGATCGGCGAAGAAATTGTGCAACGCCGCCGTGTGGACGGGACGCGGATTGATGCACTCGCGGCCCAGCGTCATGCCAAACGCGGGATCCCACCATGCCACGGGATATTGAGCGCGCACGCAGTGCGTAATGTCTGGATAATGCCGGTGCTTATACTGCGGCAACAGTCGTCTGCGCGTCGCATCAATCGGCGGACTGCTCGGCCCAGACACGACGCCGGCAAACCATTTCGGCTGTTCGTGGTTGATGTATTCGTAGAAATAATCAACCTGTGCCTTATTGAATCCCTGCAACGACATCCACATGCCCGCCTTGGGATGATGCTTATGCAGCAGCTTCGCAACATCTTCCAGAAACGGCATCACCAGATTTGGATCGTTGTCTCCCGGATCGCCGCCAGGGAAAAATACCGCGTCAAGACGCGGACACGCCTTGTACAACGCCTCGTGCTTGGCCAGATGCTCCGCGCGAATCTTTTCGTCCTTCAGATCAAAATCCGCGGGTGTCCACACCCAATAGTCCAGGTCGTACTTGTCGCAAATCCCGCTCATCGCCAGATTCATCTCATCCCTCGGGACCTTCATCAGCGGCGACGTGCGATCATCCTGAAACGGTATATTCTCAATTGCATTCGCGCCGAACAACGCCAACTCGCGAATGTATAGGTCGAATTGTTCGACGCTCCAGGCGTCCCACGAGTTTGCGGCATGACGATAGCCAAGTTGGTGACCGCGGATGGTATAAACGGGCGAAGAATGCAAAAACAGATTCGCTGGCGCACTTATCGTGTTCTGCCCAAGTTCCAGCAACCGTAAGAATTTTCCGGCGCCGAACAACAAACCACGCCTCGTCGATGCTGTAACGTAGTAATTCTTTTCAGGCGTTATCCCGATCTCAAAAGTTTCGCCCGGCAACTTTTTACCGCCAATTTCAAGTGTAAGTTCTATCCACGGACGACCTGATGGGAGATCGCTTTTCCTGGTTACGATTGGCAGCGCCAAATCTGTTCGCCGCGAAATTTCTTCCGACAATATATTTGCAACCACTTTCGGCGCAGGATAAGTGCGGCCCGTATTAAGCCAAATTGTTGCTTTCGATAAATCTACCTGCGCTTGAGCCGTAAGGCCGGTTAACCACGCAATCACACAAAACCTTAACATGCGACGAAATTGCATTCTTCTGGATTCCTCTTATTTTGAATTTAACCAAAGCCTAACGATCTAGATGCTTGCCAAGGGCTTGAATGTCGCCTGCGACCTGTTGGGCCTCCGCCAGCGCGCCGCGCTCCGGCACAAACGCATAGCCACCCGTCAACAACGCGATGCGCAAGTCCCGCGCGGCGCGCCGTCTCGCAGACCACGCAAACGCTCGCGCACACAACGACATTGCAAACAGCTCCACTGTCAACAAAATTGCGAGCACCATGCCCGCGTGCAGAAAGTAATCCCCCGGCAGCGTGCGGCCCGCGAAATAATCGTCCACAATGCGAAACCCGGCGTACCCCATGAATGCAATCGGCGCGGCATCCGCCAGCATCGTCATGACCCAACTCGTCAGCACGCGCGCGCGCGACACGACCCGATCCCGCGCAGGCCCGCGCAACAACTCGCCAAGCCGCATTTGCACGCCATCGACAAACCGTTGAAACCCGTCTTCCGCGCGGCCCGCATCAAACCCCGCCTGCGCCAGCGCCAGTGTGACGTGGCTCGAATGATTGCCGTACAGCGCGCGCACGGATTCATGCGCGATATCCAGTTCCTCGGAAAACAGCGCGGGCTGGTTGATCATGCCCGCGGCCTGTTTGCCTACGGTCAATCGGGCGCTCCACGAAAACCAGTTCGCTGCGCGCGCAGGCAATGTCCTTATCGCCTCCAGTATCCGGTACAACGTGCCGACGATCCCCTTTGCGCGCAGTCCAATTTCGCGGCCCATCGCAAAGTTCCACAAATGCGGTTCTGCAAATATCCGCCCGGACAAATGATCGCAAACATCCCGCGCGGCGGCCTTGTCGCGCTCGTTGATCAGTTTTGCAAGTTCTTCCAGTTCGCCTTCGCGCATACCCACGTGATCGCGCAACGTTGCAATCGTCTTGGTAAGCAATCCAAACGCATTCGATCGCTTGATGCGCCGCGCCTGTTCCGTGTTCAACTCATCGCGCAAAAATGCTTCAAGTCTGGGAAAATCGTATTCCGTTTCGGTGGCGGTATTTCCCGTGAGTTTTCGGTCGAGTGTCCGGCGTGGGCTCACGCGAAAATACTGCGTGACCTTGAATCCCTCGTTTTCCATCCGCGCCAGCCAGTGGTCGCGCACGGAATCCTTCCCGGTATCGGCCTTCGTCTCGACACACACCAGCGTGCGCTCGCCTTGCAACGGCCGCAACAGCGACCAAGTCGCTTCATCAAGATATTTTTCAGGGCTGCCGCAGACCAGCACCACGTCGCATTGCCGCAACGCGTCGATAACACTCTCGCGATGCTGCCGCACCACCGTATCCGAATCCGGCGTATCAATAATGACGAGATGTTCCAGCGCGGACCCATACACGCGTTCCCAACCTTCAAGACCAAAATTGGAACCAGGCGGCTGATACACCGCCGGCGTAGACGTACAGGGCCGGTATTCAGAAGTCTTCGCCAACTGATCACCAGCGAGCGCATTGAGTAGTGTTGATTTCCCGACGCCCGATCCGCCTACCAGCGCAATGACCAGCATCCCGTCGAGCCGTTCTTCGCGCTCGCGCAGTTCCGTCAGCCGCGCGCGCAACAAGGGCGTTTCGTCGCGCAACGTGCGCCACGGCCCCGCATATGACGCAATAGCATCCAGCCGCGCCAGTATCGAACTCATGCTTTCGAACACAGCGCCTGTAGCCTCCGCATTTCGGACATGATATCACCGTCCAACACCGCAAGATATTTGTGGGCATCTCGCAAACTCGGCGCGGCGATCTCGCGCAAGAGCGCCTGCTCGAATGCCGCGCGCTGTTCGTTGCGCCACGGCGTAAGAAAATCAAACAGCGCATCGCCGAACTGATATTCGATCACACGCGCGGCAAACTGTTCCGCCATCGGCCCGCCTACGGCCAGCGCCACGTCCACCCCCATTCCCGCGGTATGCGCCGCCAACACGCCGGCAAATGCCGCGGGCGCGACCGCCAGAATTCCGTCAAGCGTTTGCAGGGCTATCCGTTTGCCGGAATGCTCCTGCCACCAAGTCTCGAGCGTTTGATACGCATACGCGCGAAACTCCTCGGACACGTTGTCTGATCGCAGGGTAGACGTGATGATCGTGTTGATCGCCCGTTCCGTGTCGACGTTGCGCAATCCCGACTGGATCAGGTGCGCCGCGGGTTCGCGCAGGTTGCGCACCGACTCGAAATAACCGGCCGCAAGCCCTCGCGCGATTCGCTCAATCGATTCGGCATGCATTGCGCGCAGGGCTGCATCCGTTCGCTCCGTTGCCGGCTCAAGCGTGGCCCGGCGCATTACCGCGCCGCGAACCGTCCGGCCAATCGCGGACACCGTTGTCACAAAGACACGCCCCACCTCGCCAACCATTTTGAACGGGAATCCGCGTTTGGACTGCACAAAGTCGTGAAAAAGTCCCCCGATCGCCGCGCCTGGCGTGGGGTCATATTGCTGCGCGGCTTGATGCGCCCGCGCCTCGAACTCGCGCGTGGCGGTGCGCAATGACGCGGCAACATCGTCTACGCGCTCAATGAATTCGTCCGCGCGTTGCGCGAAATGCGCCACCGTGCCGCGATACACCCGCCGTTTGATCGCCGGCACATCCAACGACTCGATGTAGTCCATCAACGCCGGGCCACCCTCAATCGCGCGAATCGGCTTGCCCAACGCCTCGCTCAACGCAAAATCGTGCGGCACGACAAACGCCGGCGCGTCGCACCCAACCAGTTGCTGAAACTCGCCAAGCTGCT
>JAWXCN010000222.1:0-61379 GCA_034408725.1 Candidatus Hydrogenedentota bacterium | reverse complement strand
CGTCCGTGTGCTCCAACGGACACTGCCCCTCCGGCCGGCCATCCTTCGGCGGGACTATCACGCAACCCCCCGGCAAAATTTCCTCCGCCGGCGCCGGCGACGCGAAAACAGTCAGCGCAGCCAACAAGACCGCCCCGGCCCTTCCAACATAACGGGTTAACGAAAACATGGTGGTGTATCTCCCAGTTTGCGAACACATCCAATCAATACCTTCAGCGCGCATATCGGATGAGACACCACGGGGGCAGGGAGGTTCGACGATGCGAGGGAAACCCTCATCTTCATCGTTACTCCAAGGGATGGTAGTGTCATCAATCCCAAATCCTTGGCAAAAGTCACACGCATAATCTGATCTTCAAAGTCCCCTTTGAAGGGGGATGTAAGGTCTGATTTCCAAACTTCATCACGGCGAGTGGCGCGGTCGGGAGACGGCCACAACGGAGAACCGTATTCGTGGGCTCATCAAAAATATGAGTTGTGCGCGTTCGGTCCGTCGGGCCAGAATGAAACCAGGTTCTGAACTGTCAGAAAGCGATTTGTCCATGGCAACCTATAAATTCAATACATTGATCGGTGATGACCATACGATTGAACTGCCAGCCAAAGTTCCTACCGGCCGGGCGGAAATTCACGTTATAACCGAGCAGGCGCCGCAGGGTGCCTCGTCGGAGCCTTGAAAAGATCAGATACTGCGCTGTCCGATCGCTATCGACGCTTTTTTAATGCCACAACGTCATTGCCGATTAGCGAAGAGGTTTGAGAAAGGGCCGCGGATATCCGATTTTTGCACGGACTACTGGTTCCGGATGCGCTGCACCTTGCTATTGCCGAAGTTAATGGTTGCGACGAATTCTGGACCGCAGACGCGCATTACAACCCGGTATCAAGATCGAATCATGTTGCGAGTCCTGCAGAAGGTTTCCCGGCAAGGGCCGCCCCTCGTCGTCGTAAATCTCCAATGCGGCGGTAATAGCGTCTTGCACGTTGCCCAATGCTTTATCTACGGTATCACCCTCGGTGATTAACTCCGGCAGCACAGGACTGGTTACGGTAAAACCACCTTCCGGCTGAGGAGAAAGCACCAGCGGGACATTGAACAGTTTTTGCATCACATAGACTCCTTTGAATATTCACCTGCTGGCGTCGAGCAACCTTGTCTAATCGTACTCGTAATCTTCCTCGTAATCCTAATCGATTTCGTAGCGCCTCACTTGCCTAAACCCAGTGCGCATTGGCTACAACGACGCGACGACGTTGTAGCGCCGCCATTGCCAAGGGCGGTGAGTGCCGGAGCGATCGGACACCTTTATTTACAGGAATTGCATACAATCGACCCCTCCGAAACTCGCCGCGTTTGACAAACGAGGCGCTACCAGGAAGGGAAATGACTTCAGTGAAACAAGTAGCGCACAACATATTTGCTTGTACCGTTTGCGCGGTGATGTCGGGTTGCGCGTCTGTTGGGGATGGTGTCGCATCGGATCGCGGCGATGTGTCTTTTCGAGGAACTACGGCGGGCGACGAATCAACTGTCAATGGCGTCGCATTGTGCTGGTGTCCGGCGGGCCTGTTTGTGATGGGGAGTCCGGTAGACGAACCAGAGCGGCGGCCGGGGGAGGACCAGATCGCGGTAAGGCTGTCGCGGGGATTCTGGATTGGGAAGTATGAGGTGACCCAGGGCGAGTGGAAGCGCGTGTTGGGCACGTTGCCGCCGGTCTTGGATGAGGGCGCGGGGGATCGGTTTCCGATCTATAACGTCAACTTCGCGGAGGCGGAATCGTTTTGTGTGAAGTTGACGGAGCAGGCGCGCGCGGCGGGGGCGTTGCCAGAGGGCTGGGAGTTTCGGTTGCCGACGGAGGCGCAGTGGGAGTATGCGTGTCGCGCTCGCACGACGACGGCTACGCCGTTTGGAGATTCGTTGAGCAGTCATCAGGCGAATTTTCTGGGGGAGTTTCCGTACAACGGCGCAGCGGTGGGGCCGGCGTTGAACACAACTTGTGAAGTAGGGCGTTACCCCGCGAATGCATGGAACATCCACGACATGCCCGGCAACGTCTTCGAATGGTGCCGCGATTGGTATCACTTCCGATTGCCCGGCGGAACCGATCCCGACTTGCACGATGTCCTTGGTACAGCGAGTGAACAGGGGACGTATTCGCGGGCGCGGAGAGGCGGGTGTTGGGCGGACCAGGGGTGGCCGTGCCGGTCTGCATTTCGGTTGCGGTTTGAGCCGGAGCGGTCGCACAGCCATATCGGGTTTCGGGTGGTGGCGGTGGAAGTGAAGAAGAACTAATCACCGCAAAGGCGCGAAGGACACGAAGAAGAAATACAACCACGGAGACACGGAGGGTACGTAGAATACGGAGATGGAGACCTGACGGTCGGAGACCGGCCACAACAACTGTCACCACGAAGACACGAAGCACACGAAGAAATGCCAAGAAAAAAGCATAAAGAGATTCTCTTGATTGGAACCGATTGGCATTTGCCTTCTTCGTGACCTTCGTGTCTTCGTGGTTGAAATTCCGGTCTTTGCATCTTGGTGGGGAATCGAATCCGTGGTGAAATCTTCTTCAACATTCTCCGCGTTCTCTGTGTCTCCGTGGTGGGATACTCCGGATTTGGGGAATTTCCGGGTTGTCGTTGATGTCTTCGTGGTTAAGACTCCTTCTTGGTAAACTATCCTCATGCCCGATTCGCCCACACTGCGATTTCAACGCAAGCGTAAGCGCTGGCCTTTTGTGGTCGCGATCCTCGTAGTCCTGGTAATTATCGCGTGGCAGGTGATCGAGCGCACGGTTGACGTGGACAGCTACCGGCCGATGCTGATTGAAAAGATCACGAAGAACACCGGACTGCCCGTATCGATAGGGCTCGTGGACCTCGCGCTGTTCCCGGTTCCAAATGTTCGCGCGCACGATGTCACCGTGGGCGATGGGGATTTCAAGGCGGTCTGTTCGCAACTTTCGGCGCAGGCGCAGCTCAGCAGTCTTGTGCGCGGGGTGATCGATGTAAGCGAACTTTCGATCAGCGATCTTGTCGTTGTTCTTCCTAAAACTCCCGGAGAGTTGAAAACGCGGGTTGACGCAATGGTGACGGCATACGAAGACAATGCCGCCACAAACGCCACTAACAAAACCAACTCGGGCCGCATCTCGTTTGCGATTGGCCGCATTGATGCGCCGGACGCATCAATTACGTTGGAAGGGGCCGATAGACCTGTGTTCTCTGGCGCGCTTGCCGCCACTAATGTCCTGTCGAAAATCATTACGATTATCGGTGACGCAGCATCGCCGGCATACGGTGAAGATGCGCGGATTGCGGGAACGATAACGCTGGACCGCAATGGCGTCGAGGGTGTCGGCCTCGGCGTGACCGGTGATATCGATCTTACGACGATCGATACGGCGGCACTTTTCGCGGCCGAACGCGTGCCGCGCGCGATAGCGACCGCGCATGGAACCATCGAGCGCACGGAACCGAGCCAGTATCGGATCGATGTTAGTGGTAACGCCCAACCGGTTGAAAACGGCGGTGTGGACCTCAGCGCAATTGCTGGAGACTTTAGCGGCGTGGGCTGGTGGGACAGCGGGCAGATTACGCTCAATGGTCTTACGTGGAGCGCGCCCGGAGTCGAACTGACTACCGACATCACCGTCCAACCTGACGGAGGCGTGGCGGTCAGTATTAAAGAAGTCACTGCGAACGTTGATGGCGTGCAGGCGTTGTTGTCCGCGCAACCTTCAGACGATTACCGCGTAACCGCGACCGACGAAGCGCAGATATTGGGATCCGGCTTGTTGATTGGCGTGACCGCGGACAAGAAATTGCGGCTTGCTGGGGGCACGGCCACATTTAGCGGCGTCAATCTTTCGTTGCCAGGCGGCGCGGACGCGATCACGGGGATTACGGGCGAGATTGCGTTCGAAAAAGACGCGATTCGCATCACGTCGCTTGATGCGGCAGGGCTATCGGTTAAGGGAACCGTGTTGCCAAATTTTAGTGACGCAACGGCTGTCATTGATCTCGGCGGCCGCATTGAACTCACGCGCGAACGGCTGGGCATGTTCATGCCATTGGACGTTGTGAAACAGGCGAAGGGCACGGTCACGCTTGATCATGTGACAGGCACGTTTGGGTCGGGGGGTGACGTGCCGGACGACCTTTCCATTACGGGAAAACTCGCCGATGGCAGTTTCGACATCGAGTCCGAGGCCTGGTCCGATTCGCTGCGCGGTGTGTCAGCGGATTTCAAAGCGACGCCTGGAGTAATCGACACCACCGCGAGCGCCGACACGAGCAAACTCGGGGCGGTGAGTATAAAAGGTAAATACGCCATTGGCGAACGGAATTGGACCGGCACGGCGCGCGGCAACCTTGGCAATATAAATTTGCCTTTTTTGAAACAGGAAGCCGCGAAGAACGTCGCGCCGGGCATACTCGAGGCGTTCGGCGACTCGAACTTCACGCTCAACCTTGACCTTCCTACGGAGAAGGCAAAGCGATTGCTCATTGCGTTCGCGCGCGACGGTGCTCCAAAACTCGAAGGCGATGTCGTTATGCTAAGCCGCGGGTCCGGCTGGGAATTGGGCGATGTAAATGTGTATGCGACGATTCCTGGAAACGCATTCCAGCCGATGTTGCCGGCGACCATGCACGTGAGCGGACTGGTTCCCATAGATTTTGTGAGGACAACCGAGCCCGCGGTATTCGAGGCGATGATCGAACTTTCGGGTAACACGGTCGAACTCAGTGAGTACCTCACCAAGCGCGAAGGTATTGCGGCCAGCATGAAAATAAATGGCATTGCCTCGACGGGCAACTGGGCGGCGAAGACTGTACTGATTTCGTGCCTCGACCAAAGCATCAGCGGCAAGTTCACCGAAGCGCGGTTTGAAGTGCCGCAGTTTGATATCAGCGCGGGTGTGCTGGCGGCATTGATGCCCGATGGCGCCCAGGCCGGCGGGCGTATCCGCGGGAATTTCGCGACTCAGCCGGTCACCGCGAATGTCGAACTGGACCAGGTGAACTTCGCGCTAAACGATCAGCTTGGTGTCGACTTCCTCGACGGTGGCGTCACGTATAATGACGGGGCGATTGCGACAAAGAACCTCGCCGTGCGCGGCGCGAATTCAGATTTCACAATTGATTTGGTCTCGCGCGAATCGGGTTGGTCCGGCGCGCTGACCGGAAAACAGCTTGATGTGAACGCCATGCTGGCGATGAGAACAGCATTGGCGTCGCAATCCGCCGCGGGCACTCCCGGCGGAGATTCCGCGCCAGAGACGGGCGGAGGATTTAACGGGACCTTTGACATCAACATGGGCACGGTGCTCGTAAAAAAAGGCCAGCTTAATAATGTGTTTACGAATGTGAAAGCCGTGAACGGCGATATCGAGATCGGGAACCTCACATTCGCAAACCGCGAGGGCACGGGATCGGGTTGGGTCCGGTTCGGGCAGGCGCGTGGCGCCCAACGGGCATACACCGCGATGAATCTCAAACTCGATGGCGTTGATCAGGCGTTGCTCGATGACCTGGTATTCGACGAGCCTCGAGGGCTCCAGGGGCCGATGTGGGGAACGGTCGAACTCGAAGTCCCCTCCGGCGAGACATTGCCGCTTCTTTCGGGCACAACGGGCGCAGTAAAACTCACCTCGACTGATGGAACCTTCGGTAAGCTCGGCATAGCTACGAAGGTGTTGTCTGTTTTGCGGACCCTCGAGATCACGCGGTTGCGCGCGCCCAAGTTGAAAGACCAGGGACTCGCCTATGACACCTGTGAAATGGAAGCGACGTTTAACGATGGCGTGATGACAATGAGCACGTTGAACCTGAAAACACCGAGCTACGTGATAACGGCTCTGGGTGGCATTGATTTCAACGCCCAACAAACAGATATTCTCGTTCACGTGGATTTGCTGGAAATGGTGTTGGGGCCGGCGGATAACATCCCCGGATTGAATGATGTCGTCGGTGCGTTTCGCAATACGGGAGGGTTTCGCATCCTGCTTACAGGTTCGCCAATCGATCCCGACACAAATTACGGATTCGGCCCGAAACCCGGCTCGATTACGGATGACGTCCGCAACAGCGTGAAGGGCGGGGGCAATATCGTCCGCGACGAAATTCTCAACCGAGCCACCGACGCGTTGAAGGGAATTTTGAACAAGAACTGATGTCCTCAGTGCGATTTCCCCGCCCGTTTTCGGTGCTAGCGGTGATCTGGTATACTTGGCTCCTTGATATGGGTTGAACATCTCACGAGAGGAGCGAAATCCGTGCGTCATCCCCTTTTGCCGGGACCGCCCCGGGTGCAAATACAAACGCAGGCGGGCTGCAATGGCCGCTGCATATTTTGTCCGAACGAGGAAGTATTAAAATCCGACCTCGAACACGGCCGCATGCCGCTTCCGATGTTTTACAAGATTGTGGACGACTTGGCCAAGACGCCGCCGCGACGCATCGGGATGTACATGCAGAACGAACCGTTGCTGGACAAGCGCATGCCTGAATTGACGAAATACGTCACCGAGCGCATTCCGGCTGCGAAGACGCAGATCATCACAAACGGCACGCACCTCACGGAAGAGAAAGGCGAGGCGTTGCTCGAAGCGGGGTTGAAGCAGCTCAAGTGCAGTCTGCAATCCCTTGACCCGGAGACCAACCGGGAGATCATGGGCTACGACAGCCGTAAGGTGATCGAGAACTGCATTACATTCCAGAAATTGATCAAGAAGAAAAAAGCGCAGATCGACTTTCGCGTGTCGATGGTAGTGACGAACAAAAATGTCGATGAGATTCCTAAGACGCGCAAGTTCTGGTCAAAACACGGCGTGCGCCTGGTGACGTCGGCGCTGGAAAACCGCGGCGGAAATATCACTGACGCGGATAAATTGAACGTCGGCGAAATGCGCTCGATGGGCAACTGCATCCGTCCCTCGCGGGACATGATGATCCTGTTCAATGGCGACGTGCCGCTATGCTGCGTGGACTGGCACCGGACCTATATCCTCGGAAATGTATACACGCAGCCGGTGCAGGAAGTGTGGCACACCGCGCCGGTGACGCAGGTGCGCGACGCGCTCGCGGAGGGAGACACGGGAAAAATGCCGGTGATCTGCCGCGATTGCAGCGAAAGCGCCTGCCCGAACTCACATCGCCGGGGCATCAAGGGCATTTTCAGCCGGCTCGCCGCGGCATTCTAAATCGGACCGATCCGGCCGATCACTCCCATCCGTTCTCGCCGATCACCGCCAACACTTTGTGTACCACCTTCGGCAACGCCAACTTCTTGAATTGCTTGCCGGACACCCAGCGCAGTTTGCCGTTGATTGCTGGTTCACCCGCCACGATGTCACAGGCATATACCGTGAGCGTTACTTTGAAATGCGTGTAGGCGTGTTGCACGGTTGCGATCACGCCACGCACTTTTACGCGCAGTCCGAGCTGGTCGCGCAACGCGCGTGACAATGCCGCTACATGCGATTCTCCCGCACAGACGCGTCCGCCCGGAAATTCCCACATCCCGCCAAGCAATCCCGATTCGGGGCGCTTGACGAGCAAGTACCTGCCATCGCGCTGAACCGCGGCGGCGACAGTTTCCTGGTGCGGAGTGCGCGATTTCGCCTTGCGCACGGGCCTCTCGTGTTGAACACCGAGCGCGCGCGCGGCGCAATGCAGTTGCACGGGGCACGCGGCGCACAAAGGTGATTTCGGCGTACACACGCATGCGCCCAACTCCATCATGGCCTGATTGAAGTCGCCGGGATTTTTCGCGGGCACGAGACGCTTTGCCAATTGCCACAAGCTCTCGCGAACGCGCGGATCGTCGGTACATTCGCGCACATCGTATAAACGCGACAGCACGCGAATAACGTTGCCGTCCAACACGGGCGCGCGCTCGCCAAATGCGATGCTGGCAATCGCGCCCGCAGTGTACCGGCCCACGCCGGGAAGGGTTTGCCAGTCTTCCGCCGTGCGGGGGAATTCTCCAGCGCGATCATAGGCGATGAGTTTTGCCGCCTTGTGCAGGTTCCGCGCGCGTGTGTAATAGCCGAGCCCCTCCCAGGCTTTCAGCACGCGGTCTTCTCGCGCGCTTGCGAGCTTCTGGACCGTCGGAAAGGTCCGCAGGAATCGCTCGAAGTACGGCAAGCCCTGATCAACGCGCGTCTGCTGCAAAAGAATTTCCGACAGCCAAATCGCATAGGGATCGCACGTGCCCCGCCACGGTAAATCGCGCGCGGATTTCCGGTACCACGACAGAAGGGCGCGGCGAAAGGAGGTTGAGTCGAGGGGTTGTTCGGAAAGTTCTGAAGTCATGGCGATAATTTAATTGAGATTTCGAATTCGAGAACCAAGTATACCCGAATGCAATTGTGTGGGAAATGATGCACAAGTTGATGGGCTATCCGATCAGTCCGCCGTGGCCTTCTCGAAATGTTGGATAGCGGAATGAATATCCTTCGGCGGTGATCCGGGCGTTGTTACAACGTTTGTTGCTGCGCGCGCCGCGAGTTGATTCGGAGTTTTCCACGACGCGCGGCGGCGCTACGCAAATTCTTTCCGCCACCCATTCGAGCAGGATGCGACGGTCGACCGGTTGGTTATCTACGCCCAGATAGAGCGATTGCGGAGCGTCGCTTGCGAGAACGTGATGAAGAATTCCCGCGCAATCGTCGCGATGAATCAGGTTGATGTACGACTGTTTAGTGGATACCGTCGCGGAGCCATCCCGCACGGAATCGATCAGGCGGGTACGGCCAGGGCCGTAGATTCCGCCAAACCGCACCACGGTTGCGGGATAGGCGCAGGAGTGCGCGAGTCGTTCGCCGGCCAACAGCGTTGCTCCGGGAAAATGGGTCTGTTCCGCCGGCGACGTTTCGTCTACCCATTCGCCTGAGTGCTGCGCGTATACGCCGGTGCTGGACACAAACACGAATCTTCGCGGTTGCTGGCGTTGCGAAATCAAAGCGTCGAGCAGGTTGCGCACGCCATCGACGTAGACGGCGCGGTAGCGAGCCTCGTCATAACCGCCCGCGCCCACCGCATAGACCACCGCGTCGAGACCGATCGGTAATTGGGACAAGGTCTCTGGCCGCGTTACGTCCGCCGAAATGGTTTGAATGCCTGCAAGGCTTTCGGCGTTTCGCATGATGCCCCATACCGCGTGACCGTCGCGCGCAAGAAATTCGCCGAGCGCGGCGCCCACATATCCACAACCGGCAATTAACGTGCGCATAATGCAACCTGGGTTGAACGAGAAAGTATCATTCTACCCAATACACGGAATTGGAGACGTTTTTATGAACACGCTCGGAGCTGCCCTCATTGCGGAGTCGGTACACCGGATAATCGGCGAGTCGTTGCCGCGCATCCAGAAATGTCTTGGCCTGCTTACGGAGGAGGAAATCTGGCATCGGCCCAATGCGGAAACCGTGAGCGTGGGGAATCTCGTGTTGCACCTGTGCGGCAACGTGCGGCAATGGATTTGCACCGGGCTGGGCGGCCAACCAGACCATCGCGAGCGCGACAAGGAATTTTCGGCGGCCGGTCCGATACCTGCGGTTGAACTGCTGCGTAATCTTGAACTGACCTTGCACGACGCGAAGGCCGTGCTCGACGGGCTGGACCCCGATTCCCTGCTGGTCAAGCGGCCGGTGCAGATTTACCAGGAAACGGGTATGAGCATTCTCGTACACGTCGTCGAACATTTTTCATATCACACCGGACAAATCACGTATTACACGAAGACGCGGAAGTGCGTTGACACCGGGTACTACACGGGGCAAAACCTCGCGGGCTCCCTTGCGCTGGACAACTTGAAATAGCCAATTGGGAGAGACTGTTAAGCAGCCCATATGGCTACTCAAAACCGCGTTCACAAGAAGCCTATTTGGACTGCGGCGGCCCCCAAGGCGCCGCTTTCTCAGTTAAGTTTAAATGGCTGGGCCCGCTATCGGTGTGGCATAGTCTCCGGCCGGAGACACATTGCATGAAGCCAGACGCGATCGAGGAAATCCTGCTCTCGTTTCCCTGGATGGATCCGCACACGCATATCGACGCGGCGCACCTGTCCGCGCGCGGTCTCGACGACATTCTTCTTTACCATATGTGCGTAAGCGATTTGTATGCCGCGGGCTGTCCGAATGGCGCGCGCCTGTCTGAAGACCCGTCCCCCGCTGAATCCGCGCAACGCGTCGAGGAGGCCCTGCCGTATCTTTCGTCCACCCGTAATACGGCGATGTCGTGGGGCGTGCGGATTATACTTGCCGATCTCTACGACTGGCATGAACCCGTTGGCGAAACGAATTGGCGCTCGCTCGACGCGCTTATAATGGAGCGCGCGGCAGACCCCGCGTGGCCGCGGGAAATTTTGCGACGAGCAAATATTGCGCGAACCGGCACGGAACTTTGGCGCGCACGCGACGGTTCCGCGAACGATCTCCTGCAATACTCGTTGGAGTGGGCCTTCTTTGCACGGGCGCAATGGGGCCAGCCTGACATTCCGCTGTACGAACTCGAGCGCGCGTGGAACGCGACCGCGCCGGAACCGCCGATTCCGGTCAGCTTTGACCGCGCAACCGCGGCGCCGCTGTTGCGAACGATCAAAAGTGTGGACGACATTGATGAAGCGGTCGCGCACTATTGCGCGTTGATCCCTTACGGCAAAGTTCTGGCCACGGCGCAGCACATTTCCACCGATATTTCATATACCGTTCCGAATCGCGAGACTGCCGCGAATGCGTTGAAACGGCGCACCAACGCCGGGGACGCCGAACGCGACGTGTATGCAAGCTATACTCTCCACCGGTTTCTGGCTGAGTTGGAGAAACATGGCGACGAGATCGTATTTCAGTTTTCACTCGGCGCGGAGCCGCTGCCACACGAATCGGCTTCGCGCCTGAATTCACGCACTATTGGCGAGTTGGCCGGTATCATCGCGCAATATCCCGGACTGAAATTCATGTGTTTCCTGTCCAGCCGCCATGCAAACCAGTCGCTCTGCACGCTTGCGCGCGAGTTGCCCAACTTCTCGCTGGCGGGTTATTGGTGGCACAATTTTTTTCCGGGAGCGATACGACAGGTAATGGAAGAGCGGCTCGACATGTTGCCGCTCAACCGGCAGATCGGCTTTTTCAGCGACGCTTACTGCGTGGAATGGACCTACGCAAAGGCAGTGATCGTGCGCAGACTGTTGGCCCGCGTGCTTGCGGATAAAGTTGAGCTTGGCCAGTACACGACGTCCGACGTACTCCCCGTTGCGCAGGGAATTCTCAACCAGTCCTCGCGGGAACTGTTGGGGATGCGATAATTCAAATCGAATTCTCGCGATTTATTTACTGAAACAGCCCTCTTCAATACGGATACCCCAATCGCGTACCATGGTGGCGGTGCAATGCAGAGGGGAAAACGCGCGATATGGATCCAAATGGCATACTTATTTTTGGCGGTTCCGGCAGCCCAAAGCTTGCGGGAAGAATTTGCGAACATTTGGGCGTGCCGCTGGGCCGTAGTGAGGTGCTGCGGTTTTCCGAGGGAAACCTCTTTGTTCGCGTGCAGGAGAATGTGCGGGGGCGCCGCTGCTACCTGATTCAGTCCACCGCGTTTCCCGCGAACGACAATTTCATGGAAATGTTGTTCTGGATTGACGCGCTTAAACGCGCGAGCGCCGACAGTGTAACGGTGATCATGCCGTACTTCAGCTATGCCAAGGGCGATAAAAAAGACGAACCCCGCGTGTCCATCCGCGCGCGTGTGTGCGCGGACGCCATCGAAGCCGCGGGGGCCGATCGCGTGGTGACGCTTGATCTGCATGCTCCGCAAATTCAGGGATTCTTTCGCATTCCGGTTGACGATCTGTACGCGCTGCCCGTATTGGGCAAGGCGGCCAAATCAAAAAAGCTGCGCGACCTCGTTGTCGTGTCACCAGATACCGGGTTTGTTAAACAGGCGCGCCGCTATGCCACCCTACTCAACGCACCACTCGCCATCGGCGACAAACAACGAACGAACCACGATGAATCCGCCGAGGTATTACAAATCATGGGGGACGTGAAGGGGAAAACCGCCCTGGTGGTGGATGACTTCACAATCTCCGGCGGCACGCTTGTCGAGATGGCCGAAACCCTCATTGAGCGCGGTGCAGAAACAGTCTATGCCGCAGTGACGCACGGCGTTTTTTCTCCCGCGGCAAAAGAGCGGATCGACAACAGTCCTATCACAAAGCTACTCGTCACCGACTCGATTGAGACACAGCCTTCGCCGATTTCAGACAAGGTCGAGTTCGTATCCATCGCGCCGTTCCTGGCCGAGGCCATCCGCCGCATTCACAATCGGGAAAGTATCAGCGTGTTGTTTACGAATGTGTAGGATTGGTGCAATGGCACCAAAAATAACGTTCTGACCAGAAGCCTATTTGGACTGCGGCGGCCCCCAAAGGCGCCGCTTTGGCTGTTTATCATGGCCTACCCTTGCTGTGGTGCGCGCACGAAGTCCTCTCCCATAAACAGCCAAAGCGGTGTCTGCGCTACCCGCTCCGCTACCGCAGTCCAAATAGCCCTCCACGCAGAACGACACGTGGAAACGGAATCGAAAAAGTTAAAAAGTTCTCACTAATTCCGCGAAGTCAGATAGGGCAGCGTGGCCTTTTTCGGTGAGGGAGTAAGTTCCGAGACTGACGCGTTGGAACCAGTGATAGACATCATCGTAGAGGATGGGCGTGGTTTTGGGGCCCGTGCCGAGTTTGCGCAGGGCGCGGGTTGTCATTGGGCCGTTGGCGGCGAGGTGGTGCGCGATGCGAAGTGCGTTCTCGCGATACGCGGTGACGAGTTTGCGGCGGTTGCTGCCTCCGACGTTGTGGTCCGAGCTTCGGCCATTCATTTCCTGGATCACGGCGCGCCGTAGTTGCGCGCGCTTTCGTTTGGCGAAGGGTTCAGGGTGCAACAGAATTTCGACGGGACGGATGCGGGCGCGCGGCGAAATGAAAATCAGGCCCAGTTCGAGCCGCCGAAGCAATCGTCGCACACCCCGCCACTGGCGGGTCCACGCGCCGCCTTTCGGGCGCGGAATCGCGATGTACACCGAGTCGGTTGCGCGTTGGCGCTCGACGGCTTGGACGAGCAGCGACACGTTGAGCGCGCGCTTAAGTTCGATGAGGATGAGCTCGCCGTCTTTCAATGCGCAGACGTCGCAGTCGCGAACTTCCGCGCGAACGGTGTAGCCTTGCGCTTCGAGGTAGGCGCGCAAGGCCGGATACAAATCCACTTCGCGGAGCGTTTGTTCCATTACTCCGGCAGGGACTCCCGCAGCAGGCGCTGCACATTCTCGCCCATGATCTTCGCGATATCCGGTTCCGGCAAACCCTGTTTCATCAGTTCTTCCGTAATTTCCGCGAGACCCGCGGTGTCGAAAGGCGCGGTAATTACGCCGTCGAAATCCGAGCCGAGACCCACGTGGTCAATTCCCCCGGCGGACACGGCGTGGAGAATGGCCTTCACGATGGATTGCGCGTCGAGACCGCACACCGCTTCATCCCAATATCCAATGGCAACGACGCCGCCGGTATCCGCGATCCGTTTGACGTGATCATCGCTGAGGTTGCGCGTGCGGTCGCAAGTGCCTTTAACTCCGCCGTGCGACATTGCGACGGGCCGCGTGGCCATGTCCAGTACGTCGTCAATGACCGCTGGCGAAGCGTGCGCGAGATCGATCAGGATATTTTTTTCTTCCATTTTCGTGACGCAGGCGCGGCCAAAATCGGTGAGACCGCCCTTTGACACACCATGCGCGGACCCGCCGAGTTCGTTGTCAAAAAAATGTGTGATGCCCATCATGCGGATACCCGCGTCGAACAGCACGTCGATGTTTTTAATATCGCCTTCGAGGCAATGGGCTCCTTCGATGCCGAGCAGGCCAGCGACGGCGTTTGGGTCTGCCGCGCGTTTTTCAAGAAACGCATCGAAGCCGCGGCCAGAGGTAATGATCGTCAACGCGCCGTTCGATTTTGCCTCGAAGGCGTACAGTTTTTCGGCCTGGTACAACGCGCGTTCGAGCAGACTGGAATAGGTTTCGCTTGGCCAGCGCTGCATGATCGCCAGCGTGGTGATATTGTCAGTGTCGCCGGTGTTGTTTTCATAGTTCATGCTTTTCGGCGTTTTTGTCACGATCGTGAAGGCCTGCAGCGCGACATTCCCTTTGGCGAGCCGCGGGATGTCTACATGGCCGCGGCCATTCTCGACGAGCAGATTGCGGTTCCAGAGCAACGAATCCGAATGCATGTCCGCAACGAAAAGGGTATCGTGCAGCGCGGTAGTTTCTTCCGAAGGCGCATAGGGTTGGGTGCGTTCGACTGCGTTCATGCTCCAATCAAAATAGGGCGGCACGATCACGAAGGCAAGAATGACGCCGAACATCGCGAGGGTGACGATTACGCCAGTGATTTGAATAATCCGTTTCTTCATGGACTGGCGCCGGCCCTGATTTCCGCAATGACCTGCGCGAGCGCGTCCGGCCGATCAGTCAATATGCTGTCCACGCCTTGTGAGACGAATTCCCGCATGCGCGCGGCATCATTGATCGTGTGGACCTGAAAGCGAATGCCTTTTGCCTGCAACTTGCCGATTTCGTCCGGAGTTAACTTGTACTTTGGAATCATTGCCTGGTCCACCGACAGCACATCGGCTTGCGGCGCGTACGTCTCCCATGCCGGGCCGCGCAATGCCATCAACAGCGCCATGCCAGTCTTCATGTCGTAGCAATAGGCAATGTCCGGCGCCAGCGACCGCGCGCGTTCCATCGTCGGCGCGACAAACGATGCAATCAATACGCGTGACTCCGCGTTGGCCGCGGCGATGATGCGCAGGGCCGCGCCGGCCAGCGCCGGCTCGCCTTTCAGTTCGATTAGAAAACGCGACCGTGGCTGTGCGTTCAGCGCTTCGTCCAATGTGGCGACTGTCAGGCCCTTCCCGCGGTGGGGAAACGTGGTCCCGTTGTCGGTGCTAAAATCATGGGCTGCGTCGAGGGCTTTCAATTCGGCGAGCGTCAGCGTGGTGACTTCGCCCGTGCCGTTTGTGGTGCGGTCCACCGTTTTATCGTGCATCAACACGACGGCGCCATCCGATGTAAGGCGGACATCGGTCTCCAGCACGATGTCTGGAAATCGCGCTACGGCCGCCTCGAATGCGTAGAGCGTATTTTCAGGCCACAGATCGCCGCCACCCCGGTGCGCGCCGAGAAGGAACTGTCCGGAGAAGAATGGTTTTCCCGCGCGCTCGCTGGATTGCGCGTAAGCGACCGATGCGAATGCGAACCCACATACAAGACCAACAGTGATCACCCGTACCATGGGAACGTCTCCTTGCCTCTCACGCTGTTCGGCCCAACGAAAACGCTATTATACACGGCGGGAAGAATCGGAGCGCGGGTCGATCAGGAAAAACCCGAACTCCGGCGAGGGAGCACCCAATGGTTTCGCTGGACGCGTGGCAGGCGAAGGGCAATACCTTTAACTATAACGGCAACCCCATATTCTACGTTGATGAAGGTCGCGGCGATCCATTGTTGTGCATACACGGCTTTCCGACGGCGTCATGGGACTGGGCATGGATTTGGCCGGAGTTGACGCAGCGTTTTCGCGTTATCGCGCCTGACATGATTGGGTTTGGCTTTTCTGCGAAACCCCGCGCATACGACTACACCTTGCGCGATCAAGCGACGTTGCACGAGCGCCTGCTCGATTCCCTCGGTATTGCTGATGCGCACGTTCTTGCGCACGACTACGGCGACAGCGTCGCGCAGGAGCTGCTTGCGCGCCACGAAGACCTGCGGGCCACGGGTGCAGCGGGCTTGGGGATTCGAAGCCTGTGCCTGCTCAACGGCGGAATTTTTCCCGCCGAACACCGCCCACGGCCCGTGCAGCGGCTTCTCGCGGGCCCGTTTGGCGCACTTGTCGGACGATTGATGACGGAGCGAAAGTTTCGCGTGAGTTTCGCGGAAATTTTCGGGCCCGACACGCGGCCAACGTCTGAAGAGCTTTCCCAATTCTGGCGATTGATCGAACACAACGGCGGCCGCCGTATCATGCACAAGCTGATCCGCTACATGCGCGAGCGTCTCGAGTTTCAAGAGCGCTGGGTGGGCGTCTTAAAGACCGCACAAGTCCCGCGCTGTTTCATAAACGGTCCGGAAGACCCTATTTCCGGGCGTCACATGGCGGAGGCGTACCGGCGAATCGTTCCCAATGCGAACGTCGTGTTACTGGAAGGTATAGGGCACTACCCGCAGGTGGAAGCGCCAGAGCGGATGCTCGAAGCTTTCATTAGATTCGTGGAAGCGAAGTAAAAAACGACGCACACGGACACACACGGACCAACACGGACGTACACGGACTAACACGGACCGCGGTTAATACTTCTTCCAGTCTTCCTGTCTTCCCGACTTCCTGTCTTCCCGACTTCCTGTCTTCCAGTCTCCCTATTCTTCCTGCCTCCCTCGCTCCCCGCCTCCCTTCCTTTTTTGCACCACCGCTCACTATTGCTTACGGTAGGCCATGGAAAATTCGGGCCCTCCATCGCCGGCAGCCGTGCCGGATGCCGCTGAGATCGTCCAACCAGTTTTACATCTGCGCCAACGCCGTGCGCTGGGCCCGCTGGATTTCATCACCGGTATTGTGGTTTTTGTCCTATCGATGGCGGTCTATGTGGCCACGCTCGCACCAACTGTATATGGCGAAGACAGCGGCGAACTAATCGCCGCCGCGTACACGCTTGGGATTCCGCACCCGGCGGGATATCCGTTGTGGTGTCTGCTTGCGAAACTGTTCATGGTGATTGTCCCGTCCGGCGAAATGGCGTGGCGTGCCAATTTGATGTCGGCCGTGTTTGGCGCCGGCACGGCAATGCTCACTTCGCTCCTCATCTGCATGCTTGTGCGAAACCGTGTCGCCGCGTTTGCGGGCGCGTTGTCCTTGGCGTTCTCGAGGGAGCTGTGGGAGCAAAGCGTGATCGCCGAGGTGTATACGCTCAATGCGTTCTTCACCGCGCTGTGCCTGCTTTTCCTGGTAGTCTGGGGACAGACGCGGCAAAACTGGCTGTTATACGCATGCGGCGCGCTGTTTGGAATCGGACTCACCAATCATCACGTCTTGTTGCTTGCCACGCCTGCGTTTGCGTGCTACGCGCTCCTCGTGGCTGGAATGCGGTGGCGCGCGTGGACAATGCATCTGATCGCGCTCGTGTGCGCGCTCGCTGGACTTGCCTTCTACCTATACCTGCCGATTCGGTCCGCCGCGAACCCGGCGATGGACTGGGGAAACCCGGAAACCTGGGCGGGTTTTGTAGACGTTGTCACGCGCGCGCAATATCAATTTATTATTACGGACAGTCCTCGCACCTGGGCGCGGTTCATCGGACAGTGGAACGAATTCGGACATATTTACCTCAAACAGTTCACGATTGGCGTCGGTTTGATCGCACCATTCGGCGCGGTAGTGTTGTGGAGGCGGGGACACCGCGCCGTATGCACGATGCTTGTCCTGCTCTGGGTCTGCAACGTGCTCGGCTCGATCCTCATTCCGAACTACGGCACGGACCGCATGTCCATCTGGCTCAACACGACATACTGGATTCCCGCATATCTGGTCGCCGCTATTCTGCTGGGCGCCGTCATCGCCGGCGTTTGCTCGGCCACGCCGCGCGCCGGGGTCCGGGTTATCGTCGCAACCGGATTGTGCATTGCCGCCATTGGCGCGCCGCTGATCGCGCATTACGAACGGAATGATAAAAGTGATTACTATCTCGCCGCCGATTATGCGCGGAACATTCTGTCGACGCTTGCGCCCGGCGCGGTTTATTTTGGCGACAGCGACCTCGCGCTCTTTCCGGTGATGTACTACCAGATCGTGGAGCGCATGCGGACGGACGTCCTCATAGCCAACCCTTACGGATATCCAATCGAGGCCGCGTACAGCGCGATGCCCGAAGAAGTCACGTCGCGTTTTGCCCGCATTCCGACACAGGCGGATGAACAACTCGTGTTTGAATGGCTAGTCAAATATGGCGACCGCCCCGTGTACACAACCGCGCAACGCAGGGTGGATGGCGTGCAAGTTTGGAACAAGGGTCTGTTGTACCGCTATGCGCCCGAAGGTGTCGCGGTTTCGCAATCCTCCCCATGGGACTTGTACACGTGGCGCACGCTGGATGAGGCGGCTTTTGAAGATGATTGGTCCGCGGAAGTAATTTTATTCGAGTATTACTTTGCGCGCGGCCGCGCCGCCTTCGACGCGGGTCAGCGCGCCGCCGGCATCAACGATTTCGAGCGCGCGGCCCAAATCGCCCGCGCCAACAAGGAAGCGCTGAACAATCTCGGCTGCGCGGCTGCCGAGTATGGGTTTTACGATACCGCGGCGCGCCTTTTCCGTGCCGCCTGTGCGCTAGACCCCGGATTTCACATGGCTCGAATGAACCTCGGACGCGCATACATGAAACAGGGCGATTACCAACGCGCGCACCTGGAATTTCTTCAGGTGCTCGAAGTAGGGCCGGACAACGCAACGGCGCGCGCCCTTATGGATTTCAGCATCCGGCAAGGCGCAGGTCCCGCGGTTCGTTAGCTGCAATGAAAAATGCTACGGTATCCCCGTCGCGAGCAAATGAAAACAGGAGATGTGCGATGCGACGGTGCCATCGCTGCGGCGCCGAGTGGGACAGCATCAAGCGCGTGCCGGGCGTAAAGGAATTTTGCGCCCACTGCACGTCTTACCTGCATTGTTGCCTGAACTGCCGTCACCACAACCCAGCCTATCACAACCAGTGCGCCATTCCGAATACCGATTGGGTCGGTGACAAGGCAGGAACCAATTTCTGCGATGAATTTGAATTCAGGATCGCTGGCGCCGCAAACGAAAACACCGCAAAGGCCGCTTCAGCCCGGGGCGCGATGGACACCTTGTTCGGTGACGAGCCGGGCCAATCGGACGCGGAGAAGCTGGATCGGTTCAAGAACCTGTTCGGCGAGGATCGGTAGACTTGAACATAATTCGCAGTACAGAAACGCGGATTTATTGTTTTGCCGAATATGTGGACTAGCTTTTCGAGAAACAGTTGACAGAAATTCGGAGTAGGTGGTACAGTTTCGACGGGGGAATTCGCCCTTGGGAGACTGAGCACTGTGGCCACGATTAGCCCGCGCCGACATATGCTCGTCGTGGACGATGAGCCAGGCATGTGCCAAATGCTGGAAGGAACCTTCACGGACCGGGGGTTCGACGTCACCACGGCGTCCAATGGCAGCAAGGCCATCGAAGTCATCAACCAGCGAGCGTTCGACGTCATTATCACGGACCTCAAAATGCCCGAACGCGACGGGCTGGCGGTGCTGCGGTCCGCGCGCGCGTCTTCGCATGATAGCCCCGTGATAATGATTACCGCGTACGGGACGATTGATACGGCGGTCGAAGCCATGCGGCTCGGCGCGCGCGATTTTATCGCCAAGCCGTTCAAGCTGGCGGAAATCGAACTGAAGGTCGACAAAATCATCGGTGAACGCCCGGTCCGCGAATACGCGCAACGCACGCCCCTAACGGTGAGCAATGATCGTCAAATCGTTGGATATAGCAAAGAGAGCAAACAACTACTCAAGATGATTCAAAAGATTGGGCCGAGCCGAAGCTCGGTGCTGATCACCGGCCCGAGTGGCACGGGTAAAGAATTGGTTGCCCGCGCCATTCATGATTCCAGCCCGCGCAACGACCGGCCGTTTGTCGCGTTGAACTGCGCCGCGCTGGCCACCGGCGTTCTCGAAAGTGA
The DNA here is from genome assembly GCA_034408725.1 of Candidatus Hydrogenedentota bacterium. Classification (GTDB taxonomy): domain Bacteria; phylum Hydrogenedentota; class Hydrogenedentia; order Hydrogenedentales; family SLHB01; genus JABWCD01. Next base: position 41,571 of record JAWXCN010000222.1, on the reverse strand, counting down.
ATTGTTTGGGCATGAGAAAGGCGCATTCACCGGTGCAGTCAGCCAACGTCAAGGGCGTTTCGAGCGCGCGCACACGGGCACGCTGTTTCTCGATGAAGTTGGGGAGATTGATCCGAACATCCAGACCAAGCTCTTGCGCGTATTGCAGGAGGGCGAATTCGAACGCGTAGGCGGCAACCAGGTCGTGCGTGTGGATACGCGGATTATCGCCGCGACCAATCGGGACCTGCGCGAGGCGATTAGTGTCGGCACATTCCGGGAAGACTTTTATTACCGGCTGAACGTGTTTTCACTGCGCGTCGAGCCGCTACGTTCGCGGCCTGACGACATCCCCGCGCTCATCGATCATTTTCTGAAAAAGTTCAGCTTTGAACTGGGCAAGGAAATCACGCAAATCGAAGACGACGTGATGAGCTTCTTCATGCGTTATCCGTGGCCGGGCAACGTGCGCGAGCTCGAGAACGTGCTCGAACGCGCCGTGGTTCTCGCGGAAGGCAGCACAATTACGCGCGACGTGATTCCGCCCGACATGTTTTTCATGCAGGAAGAACTCGAATCCGATCCAAGCACCTTGCTCGATACGGCATCGCTGGTGGAACGCACCGATCATATGGAATCTGAAATGATTGCCGCCGCGCTGAGCCGGTTTCATTGGAACAAAACAAAAGCCGCCGATCATCTCGGACTGAAGCGCACGACGCTTCAATACAAGATTAAGAAGTACGGATTGAAGTAGGCCCTACGATGCCGACGGTAACCGCCCGGCTATTTCCAACGACAGCATCGCGGCTTCAGCGGCATCACGATCGCGGTACGGGCCGCTAAGACGGATGGGTCCGCGTAGCGAGCTTTCGATAAACACCCACCACACGCCAAATTGTTGATAGACGTATCCGTTGTTCATGCAGCAGCTTTCCTTTTGTCGAGCTTCCTCACCCATTTTTGTTCAAGGGACCGGAGCTTCCGTGATCCGACCTTGGGGGAAAGGGGGATGTGGTGAGTCGACCACGGAAGCTCCTGGACAGGCAATTATTATTCTTAACGAAAAAAGTTTACGGCTTGATGATTTGCCGCAGGTTAGTGCTTCGTGAATGTTTGGTTAAGGCTGTAATGGGGAAAACGGTGGATTGTATTAGTGTTTAGACGGTCGCAAAGAACGCGTCCGAATCGATAATGCGCCATCACGAGGGTCCCCCCCTCTATCTTCCCAGGCCGCGCCCGAACCGCTGCGGGCGCGGCCGCCTCTTTGGCTGTTTATCGCGTCGTTGCCGTGCGCCTTGGAGTGCGGCAGCGGGTAGCTGCCGCTTTTACTTCAAGAGACCAATCGCGCCAAGCAACTGCTCAAGACCACTTGAAATCCGAAGCGAAAGCGGTAGCTGCGTCCGAAGCGGACTCCGCTACCGCAGTCCAAAGCCTTGGAGTGCGAAAGCGGGTAGCCGCCGCTTTCGATTCCCTGGGCCAAGATCGCATCGCAATTAAACGCGATTGCCCAACAAGAAGCGTTATGTGAACAGAGCTTCTACGAATTCCCGTGCGTTGAAGGGTTGAAGATCGTCGACGCCTTCACCTACGCCGATGAGCTTAATGGGAATTCCCAACTGCTTCTGAATGGCGACCGCGATGCCGCCTTTAGCGGTGCCGTCGAGTTTTGTGAGCACGATGCCGGTCACCGTTAGGGCTTCTGTGAACACGCGGGCCTGCTGAAGACCATTCTGGCCGGTGGTGGCGTCGAGAACGAGCAAGACTTCGTGGGGCGCGCCGGGTATGCGCTTTGCAATCACGCGCTGCACCTTGCGCAACTCTTCCATCAGGTTGACTTTGGTGTGCAAACGGCCGGCAGTATCGATGAGCAGGCAGTCAATGTTGCGCGATACCGCCGCATCCGCCGCGTCAAACGCGACCGCCGCGGGGTCCGCGCCGTTCTGGTGCTTTATGATTGGAACGCCCGCGCGATCGCTCCACACCGTGAGCTGTTCGACAGCCGCCGCGCGAAAGGTGTCCGCCGCGCCCAGCATTACCGTTTTGCCGCTGGCCTTGAGTTTGGCGGCTATCTTGCCGGTTGTAGTGGTTTTGCCGGAGCCATTGACCCCGGCAATCAATGTAACGTGAGGCCCGTCGCCGCCGTTCCACGTTAAGGTGTGATCGCCCGGTTCGAGCGTTTTGATGAGCTCGTCTTTCAGTAGCGCGAGAAAATCGTCGGGCGTGCTTACGCGGCGTTCGCGCGCGAGGCGCCGCATGTCCGCGATGACAGTCATGGTGGTCTCGACGCCAATATCCGCCTGGATGAGTACCTGTTCGAGTTCTTCGAGAAGCTCGTCGTCGACAGCGGAACGACCCGCAAAAATTCCGCGCACGTTGGCGACGAAACTCTCGCGGGTCTTTGACAGACGGTCTCGCAACCGCCCAAAAAAACCTCGTTTTTCTTCGGACATTACACGCTCCGGCACGGAAAATAGCACAAACGCAGGTCCTCCTGCCAGCGATCCGGGAAATTGACCGCGCGCGCGCGGTCTGTTAGAACGCATGGACAAACCGGAGAGACAACATGATTTTCATTGCGTTGTTATTGCTCGCGGCCGGTGATTCGCCTCCGCCATTCTACGCCGACAAACTAAATCTCCTCGTCGTGCGAAACGAGTCGGGCGACGAAGCTCCCATTACTTCACCGGTCGAGTGGCGTACCCGGCGCGAGCATTTGCTCGCCAACATGCAACTCGTCATGGGAGACATGCCGGACGGCGCGAAACGGGCGCCTCTTGATGTGCGGGTCGAGGAAGAAGTTGAGACGCCAGCGTATTCGCGGAAGAAAATTTCGTATGCGGCTGAATCAGGAGACCGGGTTCCCGCCTATTTGCTGATCCCATCGAAGATTGATGGAAAAGCCCCGGCGATGCTGTGTCTGCATCAGACCATCAAGATTGGCAAGGCCGAGCCCGCGGGCCTTGGCGAGAATACGAATCTTGATTATGCTCACGAACTGGCCACGCGCGGGTACGTGTGCCTTGCGCCGGATTATCCGCGCTTCGGGGATTACGATATCGACGTGTACGCGATGGGCTATGCGAGCGCGACGATGAAAGGCATCTGGAACCACATGCGCGGCGTGGACCTGTTGCAAGGACTGCCTGAAGTGGATGCGGATCGCATTGGGTGCATCGGCCACTCGCTGGGCGGACACAACACGCTGTTTATGAGCGTGTTTGACGAGCGCATCAAGGTCGCGGTCACGAGCTGCGGGTTTACGCGATTCGCGAAATATTATGACGGAGACCTGACCGGCTGGACGCATAGGGGCTACATGCCGCGTATCGATACGGTTTATGGAAAAGACCCCGCGCGCATGCCGTTCGACTTCCCGGACATTCTCGCGGCCATTGCGCCGCGCCATTTGTTTATTAACGCGCCCACCGGCGACAGCAACTTCGATGTGGGCGGCGTTCGTGAAAGTGTCGAAGCGGCGAGGAAAATATTCGCGTTGCACGATGCAGATGACCAACTCGTGGTCGAATACCCGGATTCGCAACACGATTTTCCGCCGGAGACGCGGGATCGCGCGTACGCATTCATAGATCGTGCGTTAAAGCACGCGCCCTGATGACAACTACCAATTGAATCCGAGCATGTTCCAGAAGTGCAGGAATGGGAGCAGTCCGATGCACGCCGCGATGACCAGGGTGTAGTGAATGCGCGCGCCTACCCGCCAATACCCGTGCCACCATACCGCGAGCGCATTCCACGCCAGCAGCGCGGCGGCGGGGATGAGCACGAGCGGAATGCACAGCAGCAAGGCAATGCGCATTGGCATCTCGAATGCGAATTCCCACTCGTTGAGATTTAGCATGTTCCAAGCGAACATGACCAACAGGAACAGGCTGAGCGCGGCTATGAACCAGGTCGTGACGCGATAATGCGCGGGAGCATCCGGGGCCGCATCCGAAGAAGCACGGCGGCGCAACGCGGCAACGGGCCAATACATCACGGCGGAAAGCAGAAGCAAAATTGATGCAGCGATGTAGGGCAATTGCCATTTCGATGTTTCGTACCATTTCAACCGTTCAAAGGCCGCGCCGTCCAGCAGCATGTGCGTGACATCGCCGTCCGCGCCGGTGCGAAACACCATCGTGCTGCCCGTGCGCGGATCGGCAAACTGTCCCTGTTTAGTTTGCACAAACCGTACGGGCTCGCCGCTCGCGCCGGCGACGACGAATTCATGGTCGCCGTCAAGGCGCACGTTTATTTGCGCCATCAACGTAATCAGTTTTTCAATGCTGCGCCGGCCATACCGGTTGCTGCGATACACCCCCGCCAGGCTTACGGCGTCGGCCTGGAACGGAATTTCTTTCTGCGCAACCGCAGGTTCCGGCGACGGAAAATAGCGGTCCATGAATTGCCTGACAATGGCGGAACGCAATGCGCCGTCGTCCACGTTGCATGAGGCGAAAATACCAACGCCGTCGTCGGGCAATAGGAATAGTTCGCTGGCGAAGCCATTGAAATCGCCGCCGTGTTCGAGCATGCGGCGTCCATTGCGCATGCCGGTGAAGAACCCTACGGCCATGCCGCCGTTAAGCCGATCATCCTGTTTATAATGCAAGCGGTGCATCTCGATAGCGGTGGATTCATTGAGAATCCGCGCGCCGTCAAGTTGTCCTTTTTGCAGGTGCGCGATCATGTATCGCGCCATATCGCTGCCGCAACTCAACATGGCGCCCGCCGGCCCAATACAGATGTGATCAAAGGGAACAGGTTTCACTGCCCCGCCTGCCACCTCATACCCCTGGGCAACATCCGGCGCGAGGGATTCCGCCCACGCGAACGCCGAATGCGTCATGCCAAGCGGTCCGAAAATGTTATCGCGAATATACGAGCCGTAGGGCTGGTTCGCGGCAAGCTCGACGAGATACCCCGACAATGCGACGCCGTGATTGGAATAGCTCATCGTTTCACGCGGCGGCATCACTTGCGGGGGCATGCGCCGGGCCAGGTAATCGCCAAGCGCCGGCACGTCGTTAATGCCAGCCCGCGTCATACCGATTGCGCGCTCGTCGAAGCCCGCGGTATGGTTGATGAGATCGATGAGCCGGATTGGTTCCGCGTAGTGTTCCGGAATTACGAATGCTGCGTTGTACTTCGCGAGCAGTTCCGCGGCCGGCGTTTCCAGATCGAACTCACCCCTTTCAACGAATTGCATGATCGCTGTCGCGTTTACCGTTTTGGATACGGATGCAATGCGGAACAGCGTGCGGTCTGGAAGCACCGGCGTTTTCTTGTCGCGGTCCGCGTAACCATAGCCTTTGTTGAGAAGCACCGCGCCGTTGTGTACGACGACGAGGACCGCGCCGGGAATCTGGCGTTGGCGCATGACGGTCGAGACGACGCCGTCCATGAACGCTTCCACATCGCGAGTATCGGCGAGCGTTGGCGCAGTTTGTGCCTGGGCGATGCCGGCGGCAAACACAGCGATAATCGAGATTGCGGCGCGTAAGCATTGTTTGAACATGGCAGGTGTCCTCCCCACGATTCAGCATAGCGCCCCAAAGCAGGCAGCGCGATAATTATTCCCGCGCGCTGGGTGTAATCTCGAATTCGTGCCGTTCGCCCTTGCGCACCACGACCACCTTCACCGGCGCGCCGATTTTTAGCGCCTCAATCGCATAGGTGTAGTCGTAGATATTTTCTACTTTCTTGCCACCCAGCTCGATGATGACGTCGCCGCTTTTGAGGCCGGCCATAGCGGCAGGCCCGCCCTCAGCGACGCCAGAAAGCGGCAAGCCGGCGACGTCCGGCTGCGCGTAGTCTGGAATCGTGCCGAGATAGGCGCGCAGCCCCGTGCTGGTCCCGCCGTCTTTCGGTTTCGCCTGGCCGATGTAATCGGGAGGTTTCGTGCGTTCCGCCAGACCGCGCGTAACATTGGCGAGAAACTTTGAAATCTTCGCGGCCCCTTCGCAATTCACTTTGTCCGCGGTATCTCGGGGAGAATGGTAGTCTTCGTGCGCGCCGGTGAAAGCGTTAATAAACGGCACGCCCCGCACGAAGAAGGAGGTACAGTCGGTGGGCAGGTAGCTGTCATTTTGGGTCACGATTGGCACGTCGATTCCTTCGTTCCATTTGGGGATTTCTTCGGCCCAGATCGAGCTTGAACCCACGCCGCCAATCACGACATTTTTGCGCATTCGACCGATCATGTCGAGGTTCACATACGCCAGAATCGCCGGTGAAAGCGTATCGACATTCAGTTCTTCGGCCAACTCGCGGACGAAATGGGCCGAGCCCAGCAAGCCCAATTCTTCTCCCGACCACGCCGCGAAGAGAATGCTGTTTTCGAACACCGGCCGCGGCCGTTCTCCTTCGACAAACCATTGCGCTATTTCGAGCATGCCCGCCACGCCCGATGCGTTGTCGTCGGCGCCGCTGTGAATGCGCGCGCGTTCGTCGTCCCGCGCAAGTGAACCCGCGCCGGCAGTTGCCCCAAGATGATCGACGTGCGCGCCTACGACGACCGTGGATGGTGTGGGACCGCTGGGAGGGTCCAGCCGCGCGAGCACGTTGCGGCCCGTGCGCCGCTCCTGCTTGATGTCGACGAAAGCCGCGACGCGCGCGTCGGGAACAGGGAAGCCCATCACGGGGTCGCCGGTATCCAACTGATCCTGAAGCTGCTTTAGGGTTTTGCCCGTGGGTTGCAGCAGCGCATCGGCGATCGCGGAAGTTATGCTGATTGCAGTGAGACCCGAACCCGCAAACGATGCATCGACATTTAAAGGCACCAGCTGCTGCGCGGCCGCCGAGTTGGGCCCGGAAACGATCAGCACGCCCGTGGCGCCGCGATCACGCGCAACCATCGCTTTTTGGCGCAGCCCGGCGTACTGCGTCAGATGAAGCCGACGCTCGGTGGATACATCCTCGGGGATATACCGCAACATGAGCACCCACTTGTCCGTGACATCGAGGTGAACGTACGAATCGTATTCGGAGAGGCTGTCCAACTCCGGCGCGGCGAGTCCATACCCCGCGAAAACAATCGGCGCATCGAACGCGCCGGTCTTCGAGAACGCGAGTGGGCGCCAATCGCTATCGACCGCGAACTCCGTCGTTTTTTCGCCGACTATTACCGTAAATTTGTTATTTGCGGCGAGCGAGACGCCCGCGGTGAAGTCGAAGGGCTGAAAAAAACCACCGTCATCACCAGCGGGTCTAAGTCCCAGGTCTTTGAAAGCTTCCGCGACGTAGTCCGTGGCCAACCGCTCGCCTTCCGCGCCGGTGAGCCGGCCCGCAAGCACGTCCGAAGCGAGATAGTAGACATGTCGCTTGATGTCTTCGGGATGGATTTGCGGCGCCATCGAGTCAATATCCGGCGGTTGGAGACCAGCCTGTTGGGCGTAACCAACGGTCGATGCAAGCAGCAGGAGCGCGCACAGGTAGCGAATGAAAATCGACATGGCAACTTTCCGGGCTGATGCGAATAAAAAACACGATTCGAGCGGCGCGAATGATACCATAGCAATAGCTTTGATATACTGGTGGCTGCGCGGGCCCGGGTGCGAGTTCTAATGGCGAACCGAAACGATATACCTCATTTGATCGAATTGCTCGACGATCATTCGCCGGATGTGCGGGATCATGTTTTGCGCGAGCTGTTGTCCTTTGGCGATACGCTCGAGGAAGAAATGCGCGCGTTGGTGGATCAGCTTCCCGCGGACCGGCGGCGTATCGCGGAATGGATGATTACGTCGCACAAACAGGGGCAAGCGCGCTGGGACGCGTGGCGGGCGTGGCCGGAGATCGACGAGCCAAACGCCCAGCTCGAAGCCGCATTTGAACTCTTGGCCCAGTTTCAGTACGGCTGGCTCCCGCCGATCACCTTGCGCGACCTGCTGGACGGGCTTGCGCGGGATTTCCTCACGACCTGCCACACGCGCGACGCACTCTCACTTAGCCGGTTCCTGTTCGTAACCAGGCAACTGCGCGGCAATACAAATGATTATTACGCGCCCATGAATTGCAATTTGATCCATGTCATCGAACATAAGCTGGGGCTGCCGATCAGCTTGGTGGCGGTCTTCATTCTTGTCGGCGCGCGGTGCGGCGTCGCAGTTGAAGGGTGTTGCGCGCCGCAGCATTTTTTAGCGCGCGCGCGAATCGGCGGAAGCACGTTGTTGTTCGATTGTTTTAATGGGGGGCGTATCCTTACGGACAAGGAAATCGCGAAAATTCGTTCCCACATGCCGCCGCACCTTTGGCGCGTGCTCGCGGAACCCGTGCAACCGGTGGAGCTGATGCGGCGCGCGCTGAACAATCTCATTCATGCGTATACGCTCCAGGGTGACGAAGCCAACAGCACGCTGATGACGGAACTGGGCGCCGCGCTTCCCGCAATATAAGCGGGCGCGTCCAGGTTATTGCCGCATACGTTGCGCGTTGTGCGCGAGACCGCGCGCGTTGATTAACATGTCGCCGGTGAGCCGGACGCGCTGGGCGTCGTTGGGCGGGTTGCCACAGGCTTCGCACAAGTCGAGCGTGACGCGTTCGACACGTTCCCTGCAAAACTCGAGAAGGTCTTCACCTTCGAGTGACGTGCGTACCGCTTCCCCCTGAATCACGTCGAACGCATCTATTGTATGCAGCAATGTTGGCGCGGCAGTCCGCATGCCTTCCAAAGGACCGAAATGACCAACGTATGCGCGCTCGGCGTTTCGCCCGACAAGCCGGTCAACCGAGCGCCGCGCTTCGACGGCATCGAATTCCGTCGGCGTCGATAGGCACACGATGAAGGGCCGGGCAGGATCGCGCGTCAGCCAATCGTAGTACAGACCAAACGAATCGCCCGTGAAGATGCCGTTCGCCGCGGAATCGTGAACGCAGATATGGTGCGTTGCATGGCCGAGTGTGTGCAGGAAAGTCCAGCTCCTCCTCCCAAACGCAAGGGTTTCTCCGTCTTCCACCGAGCGTATCCGGCTGTCCGCAATGGGTTCTATCACGCCGTATAATTGTGCGAATACTTCATCGCCATAGACCTGTTTTACCGCGGCGACCAACCGTTTCGGATTGGCGAGGTGCCTCGCCGCGCGCGGATGGCACAGGAGCGCCGCATTTGGACAGGCCTGCATCAAACCTGCCGCGCCCCCCGCGTGGTCGAGGTGAATGTGCGTGACGATGATGTAGTCTACCGCGCCGGGAGAAATTCCAGCCTCGGCAAGCGCGCGCAGCAGGTATGGAACGGCGTGAACCGTGTTGGTGTCGACGAATGCGGCGCGCCCATTTTCGACAATGAGATACGCCGACGCGTAACCCGGCCCGCCGTAATGGCAATCGATGGTAATTATAGAAGGGTCGGTTGCGCGCACGCTTATTGCTCCCGCGCACACATTGCCGATTTCCTTGTTGCCGATCAACCGCAATAATCGCTCTTGCTCGCGTGCATACGGGCCGTTACGATAGTGGTAACCATGAACGCTACTGCAATTCGCCAGTTTACGCGGGCCGCCGCGTGCGACGTGCGCACGGACGATCTTACGCGGCAACTCTACGCGACCGACGCCTCGCTTTACGAAATCGCGCCCGACGCGGTGGCATTTCCACGGGACGCAAGCGAGGCGTCGCGAATCGTGTGCGCGGCAGGCGAAGCAGGCCTGCCCGTGATCCCCCGCGGCGCGGGGACGGGCCTGTCCGGCGGCGCATTGGGCCGGGGCGTGGTCGTGGATTTCTCACGCTACAACCGCGCAATCGAGGACCTCGACCTGGAACGCCGGACGGTGCGCGTGGGCGCGGGAGTGGTGTTGGACCAGTTGAACGCGCGCGTAAAGCCGCACGGCCTGTGGTTCGGCCCGGATGTCGCCACAAGCGCGCGCGCGACGCTTGGCGGCATGATCGCGAACAACAGCAGCGGCGCGCACGTGCCCGTGTACGGAACGACGGCGGCCCACGTGCGCGCGCTTGAACTGGTGATGTCGGATGGCCGCATCGAAACCATCGGCCCCGGATACGAAACGCTGGGCGAATTGCGGCGCGCGGTCGATGCCGCGATCCAGCAACACGCCAACACGATCCGGGAGCGTTTTCCGGATACGCTCAATAAACGCTGGCCGGGGTACGGGCTGGATTTGTATTTGCGGAGCCAGACCGATCTGACGAAGGTGCTCGCCGGCAGCGAGGGCACGCTGGCCATGATCGCGTCCGCTGAACTTGCGTTGAACCCGATGCCCGTTCACAAAGGGCTGTGCCTTATCTGCGTGAATTCGATTCCGGATGCCGCCCATGCAACGCTCGATATTCTTGATCTGAAGCCCGCCGCGATCGAATTGATCGACGACATTCTCTGGGAGTCCACGCGAGGCCAACTTGCATTTGTCGAAACACGCGAACTCCTGGGCCTTGACAGCGCGCCGTGCAAGGCGATTCTCATCGTTGAATTCTTCGAGGATGTAGAAGATCGCATTGAGGAACTCGCGAAGCGCGATATCGGCGTGCGTAAAATCATCGTCAAAGCGCCGCGCGAAATGGAGATGGTCTGGACCCTGAGAAAAGCCGGGTTGTCACTGCTCACTGGTTGCAAGGGCGCTGCCAAACCCGTGCCGGGTATCGAAGACGTGGCCGTGCCGCCGCACAAGCTGCCGGAATACGTCAACGGCCTGTTGAGCATTTTCGCAAAGCGCGGCCTTGAAGGATCGTTCTACGGGCACGCCGCCGCGGGGTTGCTGCACGTGCGGCCCGTGCTGGACCTGCATCGCGCCGAAGACGTGGAAAGGTATCGGCAAATATCCGACGATGTATCCGCGCTCGTGCGAGAGGTAAAAGGTTCGATTTCAGCCGAGCATGGCGTCGGCATCGGGCACACGGAATACATGCCCGAACACATGGGCGCGGAGATCATGGACCTGACGCGCACCATCAAAGCGTTGTTTGATCCGAAGAATGTTTTCAATCCCGGCAAAATCGTCCCCGGACAAGAGGACTATCGCATCGAAACGAACCTTCGCCAGGGACCGGGCCGAACGATTCCACTTCCTTTTGAACCGGTTTTGGCGTTTGCGGCGAAAGACGAATCCTTCATCGGCAATCTGGAACAATGCAACGGTTGCGGCGGTTGCCGGAAAGCCGCGCCGACAATGTGCCCGACTTATCCGGTGACCGGCGATGAAATTATGTCCACGCGGGGCCGTGCGAACACAATTCGCGCGGTGCTCGAACAACGCATCCTGGAAGACCCGCTTACGTCCGCGTCGCTCGAGCTGGCTCTCGGCAGTTGTCTCTCGTGCAAGGCCTGTACAACGGAATGTCCATCGAACGTGAACATGGCGCTGTTGAAAGCGGAACTCCTGCACGCCCGGCATCGGCGGGACGGCGTTCCTCTCCGCGACCGCGTGATCAGCAATGTCGACTTGATGGGCCGCATGGCGACCATTGCACCGCGGCTTGCAAACGCCATGATGAAATGGTCTCCTCTGCGAACGCTGTCCGCCAAGACCCTTGGGTTCGCACCGCAACGGCCATTTCCACCATACGGGCCATTCCGGTTTGATCGCTGGTTCGCGCGGCATGCGCCCGCCAAGACGCCCACACGCGGCCGCGTAATTCTTTGGGACGACACATTTGTGCGTTATCACGAACCCGCAATCGGCGTCTCTGCGGTCGCGGTGCTCGAAGCTGCGGGCTTCGAGGTCGCGCTGGCTTCCAACCGTGTTTGCTGCGGCAGGCCCGCGTTCAGCGTCGGTTGCCTGGATACCGCGCGCGCGAATGGAGTTCACAATATCGCGCTGCTACGGGACAGCGATGATCCCATTGTATTTCTGGAGCCGTCGTGTTACTCGATGTTCGCCGAAGACTATATCGAATTGAAGGTGCCTGGCGCGCGGGACGTGGCAAAACGCTGCAAACTGTTCGAGCAGTTCCTGTACGACTTGTTGGAGCGCGAACCTCACGCGCTGGAATTTGATCCCGGCTTCGCATGGGTTGCAATTCATGCGCATTGCCATGCGAAGGCGCTGACGAATACTTCCATCATGAAAAAACTGTGCGACCGGTTGCCGAATGCAACAGTCACTATGTTGAATACCGGATGTTGCGGCATGGCCGGGGCGTTCGGCCAAATGGCGTCGAAATACGATCTCTCGCTAGCCGTCGCGCAACCTCTCGTGGACCAAATCAACGCGCTAGCGGCGGGCACCGAAGTAGTTGCGTCGGGAACGAGTTGCAGGCACCAGATCGACCATCTCACGGACGTCACGCCGATTCACATGGCCGAACTGATCGCAAACGCGCTTGCGCGCGGCGCATAACCCTTCCGCCGAGAGCGGATATAATATCGCTACGGGAATTGTTGGAAAGGCGACATAGATGAAATCGCTCGCATCATTTGCGGCACAGCTTGCAATCACAATGTCTTTTGGATGGAACGCGTTCGCGCAAAATGCCGTAACCGCCGAACCCGATCATCTGCGGTTTGCGACGATGAATGATTCCGCCACCATTCAGGTGTTGTCGGGTGGAAAGCCATTGCCATCGAAAGCGATTAAAGAAGTGCGCGCGGTAATCGGCAACAACACCTATACCCACCAGTTTGTGATTACGAAGAGTGACAAAGGTGACGCAACGATTACGGTCAAGCCGAACCCCGAAGAAGCGCAGTCCGGCACGTTCACCCTGGTCATCTCAACGAAACAGGGTGATGCATTGGTTGCCGTGGACATGCCGCTCGACCAAATGCCGGACACGCTTGAGAACCGCGCCAAAGCCGAAGGCGTGACGGTCGAGGAAATGAAAGCGAAGCTCGGTTTGTCCAAGGAGGGACAACGCGAATCGGTTACCGTACGGTTGCCGCAATGGCAATACGAAGGCAGCACGTTTGCGCTGCGCGTTCCCACGCCGCCGGGCCGCGCGTTCACGTGGAAAATCAACGGCACGGTGGTGGACCAGGGCTTGGATAAAAACGCGTTGTCCTACGTGCTCGGCTTTCCGGGTGACCACCGGATCGATATGGAAGCGCGGCAGGGCGACGCGATTGTCGCGCAATGGAGCGGTTTGCTTCGCGTTATTCCGTATCCCGATATGAAGTGGCAAGTCCGCGCGCGCGAGCCCTTCGTGTTGCGCGCGCCGCGCGGCTATACAATTCACACGTGGAAACTGGATGGACGCGACGCCGGAAAGGATGAGGAGTTCACACACACCTTCAAGGAGCCAGGTGAACACACCATCGAGTGCATTGCACGCGAACCCATGTTTGGCAAACCCGGCGAGTTCCGGCGGCTATTGTGGAAGACGTTGGTGAATCCGCCAAGGAAAAGATGATGTCTCGAATCAGTGGTGAGAGAAACAGCGTTCGAGCGTGAAGAGCATCGACACGTTCGCTTCATTGCACGCGGCAATCACGTCGTGGTCGTTCACGCTCCCGCCGGGCTGAACAAATGCGGTGATACCCGCATCAACCGCCGCGTTCACCGCGTCGCGAAACGGGAAAAAACCATCGGAAGCGAGCACCGCGCCCGCCAGCGATTCTTTTCCAGCATATTTGGCTTTGGCTTTGGCAATCGCCTGTTCGACCGCGCCGACGCGATCCTGTTCACCCGTGCCCACGGCAAGCGTCTGCCCGTTGCGAGCGATGACGCACCCATTGGAACGGACGTGGATATTCACGTACCACGCGAATAATAGATCCTCCAGCTCACGCGGCGTGGCCGCGCGCGTAACGGCAACTTTGCCCACGGTCTTGTGTTCGGCATGGGCGTTTACCAGGTCATCCGCGTTGCGCACGCGCGATAGATACGGCGCGGCGAGCACAATGCTTCCATCGTCAAATACCTTGGTTTCCAGCACGTCCGTTGCGTCGCCCACAAACTTTGGAAGTGACGCGAATTCCGGCAACTCGATTATCCGGATTTCCTTGTTCCGGCGGAACGTATCAAAATCATTGAGCACGGCAAGCGCGTCATCGTCGAATCCCGGTGCCGCGACGCCTTCGACGATGGTTTGCATGATCGCGCTTGCAGTCTCCTTGTCTACCTTGCGGTTGAAGACCACGACGCTGCCAAACGCGGCCTGCGCATCGGCGTCCCGCGCGCGTTGGTACACCCCGGCGAGCGGCATATCGTCAACCTGCATCGCGACCCCGGATGGATTGCAGTGTTTCATGACGGCGCAGGCAGGGCGTTGGATGTATTTCAAGATGCCCACTGCGTGGTGCATGTCCTCGATGTTGGTTTGCGACAATCCGCTTTTACCGGTCTTGAGAATTTTGTGCGCGCCCAGTACCAATTGCGGAGAGTTCGCCGGGCGGTAGAATGCGGCTGGCTGGTGAGGGTTTGTGCCGTATCGCAGGTCTTCGACTTTCACGTACCCGCGGCCCATGAAATCAAAGGTGGCGGGAAAATCTCCCTGGTTCCGCGAACGGTACATGTCTTTTAACGAATCGCTGCTCATTGCGCGTCCTCTGACGGGTTGGAGAAAGGTCCACGAACAGGGTAGCGTGCCAAACCGTCAAGCGCAGGTCAATCTCAAATTGATGAGCTGCGCCGGGCATGCTATTGAGCGCGCGAAGCGCCTTGGAGTGCGGCGTGTCAGCGCCGCTTTTCCTCGTTTGGGCGGAGGACTGTTTTGGGTGGAGAATTATTTGGACTGCGGTGGCGAAGCGGGTAGCGTAGACACCGCTTTGGTTGTTCATGGGCGACAACTTCGTGCGTGCATGATTAGGGGCAGACCATCCGTGATAAACAGCCAAAGCGGCGCCTTTGGGGCCGCCGCAGTCCAAATAGGCTTCATCTTAGAACATGTCGCGCGTGTCGGCGCTGAATTTGGGTGCGGGTCGAGCAGAGTTGTGTAAGGGTATATCGGCGGTTGTGTTCGTTTACCACGCTGCCTTTAGATAACGCCGCGGATAAACAGTACAAGTCCAAGGAAAAACAGCGGGATGCCGATAACCGCGCCAATGAGCGTCCCGGTGAGGACGAACCCCACCAGCATCATTGCCGCGCCTAGGGCGAGTGACGCGATGATACCCATCCGGTTCGATATCAGCGAGACGCCGCGCCACAGCAAAACAAACGGCCACCGGAACACGCTCCGTTTACGCCGGACAGTCTCAACGCTCATTTCCAACCCTCCCTGTCGTCAACTGTCGTATTTCGCAAGGCCCGCCGTACTCTTTACGATGCCGGACGGGGAAATTCCGTTTACAGGTACCGCCGCCCTTTTCCGCTGTCGCGGTAGGTGGCAATGTCGCCCGCGCGCTTGAGCAAAATGCCGATCAACGGAGGTTCCTTGGCGTCCGGCGTCCGCCCGCTGCGTTCGAGCGCCCCGATCCAGTTTATCAGCTCACTGGTTGCCGGGGGCTTCTCGAACCCCCGCTCCCTTAATTCATAAAAAATTGCGATTGCCGTTTCCATGAGTTTCGGGCTGGTCCTTGGAAAATGCAGTTTCAGAATCTCCTGCATCTGCTCCGGCGTGGGAAACGCGATGTGATGGCAAAAACAGCGGCGCAGGAACGGGTCGGACAATTCGCGTTTCGCATTCGAGGTCAGAAAAATCGCCGGGCGAATTGATGCCTTAATCGTCTTGTTCACTTCGCGAATGGTGAACTCACAGTCTTCGAGAATATCGAGCAGGTTGTCCTGCACGTCGGATTCCGTCTTATCGATCTCGTCCAACAGCAGCATGACCTTGGTATCCGCGCGAAACGCCCGTCCAATAGGGCCCCAGATTACGTAGTCAAAGAAATTATCCACGCCCCGTCCGGTTTCGCCGCTGCCAAACCGCGCATCGTTCAGGCGCAACACCGTGTCCTGCACATAACAGGCTTCCTCGCCTTTGATGGTCGATTTCGCGCGCAATACCTCCGAATCCAGCTTGAGCGCGCGCGCCACCTCCATCGCAAGCTGGGTCTTGCCGGTGCCCGCTTCGCCGGTGAGCAACAGCGGCTTCTCCATGGCCAATGCCATGTTGACGATGGCTTCCAGCTCCGGGTCGAGGTAGTAGCGCTCCGTGCCGCGAAACTCGAGTGCTGTGTCTGATTTAGCCATTGGTGCTCCGTCCGTTTGGGGTCCGCACGCCGGTGCGGGCCGTCTAGTCTATCAATCCGGTGCAGAGGGCCGCAAAGCTGGCGTTTCGGTTGTTCTTGCCCTATAGTCTTATCCTCAAGCTGCGAGGTGATTTCATGCCCGATAAGTTTCGATCTTACCATTGGCGCATTGTACCCTTGGCCGCGGTCCTTGCCATGCTCGCTTATGCGGATGAACCTGCTCCGCGCGTACCCGCGCCGGTCATGAGTTATCACGGCGCGGACTGGCTCGAACGCCCCGAACGCGATCAAGAGGAGCGCCCCGCCGAGGTCATCAAGGCGATGGGCTTGAAACCCGGCGACGTGGTGGCGGACATCGGGTGCGGAACGGGATACTTCGTGCGGCGCATGGCGAAGGCCGTGGCGCCGGAGGGCAAGGTTTACGGAGTTGAGATTCAGCCTGAATTCATCGAAATGATGAAGGAAAAATGCGCGGCCGAAAAAATCACGAATGTCGTGCCCATCCTGGGCGACGAAGTGGACCCGAAACTTCCGAAAGCCAGCGTTGACTGGATGCTGCTGGTTGACGTCTATCACGAGTTCCAGCAGCCCCAGCCCATGCTTGCGCGCATGCGCGAAGCCTTGAAACCAGATGGAAAAATCGCGCTCATTGAATACCGGCTCGATGGCGACACCGCGCTGCACATCAAGGAAGAACACAGGATGTCGGTAAAGCAGGTCCTGGTGGAATGGAACAAGGCAGGGTTCGAGTTGGTTGATCTCCTCGAATTTCTTCCGTCGCAGCATTTCTTCGTTTTTCAACGTGATCCGGATCGCGCGACGGATTGATCCGCGCGATGCCGCGAAGCATTTTACTCCCAAAAACGGCTGGAGGTATGGCAATGGGCGCGGTGTGGATTCGACGGACTTGGATGCTTGTGTCAATTCTGCTGGCAAACTCGCTCCCAGGCTGGGCGGAGTACAAGGTCGTTCACGATTCAGCCCCCAACGACCCAATGGCCGTTACGATTTACGAGCTGGGAAACGGCATGACCGTTTACCTTACCGAGAACCATCAGCAACCGCGCTTCTACGCGGAAATCGTCGTGCGAGCGGGCAGCAAACACGATCCCGCGGAAACGACCGGGCTGGCGCATTACCTTGAACATCTGCTTTTCAAAGGGACGCAAAAGCTGGGTTCGCTCGATTTTGCGAAGGAAAAAGTACATATCGACCGTATCACCGCGCTCTATGAAGAACATTTCCGCGAAACAGACCCCGAGAAGCGTAAGGCGATCTATGCGCAGATCAACGAGGAATCCAAGAAGGCCGCGGAGTTCGCAATTCCGAATGAGTTTGACCGGTTGTACAAGGCGATGGGCGCGTCCGCGGTGAACGCGCACACGTCGAATGAAGAGACCGTGTACAAAGTGGAACTGCCGTCGAACCGGCTCGAGCAATGGGCCATCGTCGAAACCGAGCGGTTTACCAATCCGGTGTTCCGGCTGTTCCAACCCGAACTCGAAATCGTGTATGAAGAGAAAAACCGGTCCATGGACAACAAGGACCGCATCATCAACGAAGCGGTGTCCGCCATCTTGTATAAGAACCATCCTTACGGCCAACAAACGACATTGGGTTCGGTAGAACATCTCAAGAATCCATCGCTGGTGAATATCGAAAACTTTTTTAATACCTACTATGTGCCGAACAACATGGCGATCTGCCTGTCCGGCGACATTCAAAAAGACGCCGCGATCAAACTGATCGACACGCACTTCTCCGCATGGCAACCAAAAAAATTACCCAAACAAAAAAAGTGGCGCGAGAAACCGATTAACGGCGTCGAACGGGTCACGACGAATTATCCGGGCGAAGAATTTGCCTTGCTCGCATTCCGGACCACGCCGCAGGACCACCGGGACGCTGACGCGCTTCGCCTCTTGGACATGACGCTGTCGAACTCCGTGGCGGGCCTCATCGATTTACGTCTGGTTCAGGCGCAAAAAGTTCGGGGCGCGGGTTCATATCCCATTTTGAACAATGATTACGGCGCGCAATACCTGTTTGGCGTCCCGAACGAAGGCCAGACGCTCGAAGAAGTCGAGCAGTTGCTGCTCGATCAGCTTGAAACGATCAAGCGCGGCGACTTCGACGAGTGGGTCATCCCCGCGATTGTCACCGATTTCAAAAAGATGCGGAAAAGCGGCTACGAATCCGATGAGTCGCGCGTCTCGTACCTTCGCGAAGCCTTCGTCGCGTTTGAAGACTGGGGCCACGCCACTGCGCAACTGGATCGCATGGCGAAACTGACGAAGAAAGACGTCGTGCGCGTCGCGAACAAATACTTCGGCGCAAACTATGTCGCGGGCCACCGCAAAGACGCGCAACATACCGTGCCGAAGATCGAGAAGCCGCAGATCGATCACCTGCAAATCGATCCGCAACGGGAGTCGTTGTTCGCGAAAAACATCATGGCGCAACCGGTTACCCCGCTTGAGCCAGTCTTCCTGGATCCGGAAAAAGACTTCTCGATCACGGAGGACCCGAACGGCATCCGGTTCTACTACGTGCATAATCCCATCAATGACCTGTTCGCGTTGACCTATTCCGTTGATTTCGGAAGCGACCACGACAACCGGCTCCAGGCAGCGCAACAACTCCTGGACAAGTCGGGCACCGCGACGCATTCACCGGATGACCTGAAAAAAGAGTGGTACAAGCTCGGCACGAGCTTCAGTTTTGGCGTGGGCGATTCGGAATCTGGATTCTCGATTTCGGGCCTCGACGAAAATTTCGAAGCGTCTCTCGCGTTGATGATGGACATCGTGAACAACCCAAAGTCGGACCAGGCAACGCTCGATCAATTGAAGGAAATTATTCTCGCGCGGCGCGAAGACGCGAAGAAGGAACCGGCAACGATTTCCGGCGCGCTGGTCCAGTACAACCGGTTTGGGCCGGAATCGTCGTTCCTGCGGATGATGCCGGGCGACGCAGTGCGCTCGTTGACGGTGGAAGAACTTCATGGTCTCAGCCGCGGCTTGCTGAAGTACAAGCACGCCGTTATGTATGTCGGCGCACTGCCCCGCGAAAAGGTCCTGGAACTGGTACGCAAATATAATCCGGTATCCGCCGCGCTGACGGACCCGCCTCCGTACAAAAGAGACCGGGTGCGCGAAGCCCAACAGACCGAGATTTATTTCTTTAACAAGGAAACCGCGCAGGCCCAGGTACAAATCGATTTTGCGGGAGAACTTTATTCCGAGGAACGCGTACCGGCCACCATCATGTTCAACAATTATTTCGCGGGGGGTATGGCGGGGATCGTCTTTCAGGAATTGCGCGAGGCGCGCGCCCTGGCGTACTCAGTGGGTGCGCGCTATATCACCGGGCCACGCACCGGCGATCAGAATTATATGGTCGGCGGCATGGGCACGCAGAGTGACAAGACGCCGGAAGCAGTCGAGGGGTTCATGCAGATTCTCGATGACATGCCGGTGTCCGACGATCGGTTCCAGATTTCAAAGGCGTCCCTGCTCAACAGTTTCACGTCCACGCGCCTCGGCTTCCGCGGCATCATCGATTCGGTGCGCACCTGGGAACGGTTGAACCTGCCGGTTGACCCTCGCCGCGCGCGCTACGAACAGGCGCTGAACGCAAACATTGACACCATGCTCGATTTTTACAAGACCCAGATCGCCGGAAAGCCAAAGCTGATTTCCGTTGTCGGGGACAAGGCGAAGATTGACATGGCGCGACTCGCGAAGATTGGCGCCATTATCGAAGTCACCGATGACCAGATATTTGTGAAGTGAACGGCGCGTGCGTCACCTTTCTTTATAGGTGTTCAATGCTTCGTTGGGTCCTGTTTTTTTCTGGGCCAGCATGACAATGCGCGCCTGTTGCCGCGCAAGTTCCGTGTTCAATTTCTGAAGGCAGTTGGCGCACAGCTTTTTCGCGGCGCTGATCGCCGGCTTTCCGCACTTGCCACATGCGACTTTGGTCGAACCCTGCACTTCAATGCGCCCTTCGTTGATGAAGCGCAGCACCGTCTCGATCTCGATTCCCGTAGCTTCGCTGACCTCTTCCGCGGTTTGATTGGGATGTATCCCGATATGTTGCCGCAACCGCTCGTAAAACGCTTCGTCTTCCGCCTCGCAGGCAAGACACACGTTCGCCCGCACCTTCAAAAACAGCTTCTTGCACCGGGCGCAACTCGCGAGTCCCATATCATCCTCCCGTTTTAATGGTTTGGCCAATCGAACAACGCGGACGCATCTTTTATCTCAAGGTTCCCACGTACGGACGCTTTCAATACGACGCCAACCTCACGCCCAACATTCACCCCCACGGTCCACGCGCGCACGGGCTTCAATTCGGCCCCGGTGTCTTGCGCCAATGGCGCGGTATCGCGCCGGGGGTATGTCACGCGCAACCACACGCGCTCTCGAACAGTGTTTCCCAAATCGCTCCGGCCCCCGTCTTTGGACTCGACGGCTATCGTGCATCCCGCGGGAAATATGAATTGATCGTCGATGCCTTCCGCTCTCAGCACATTGTCTTCGTATGGACGCCACAATATCTTCGCGCAGAGTTCTTTCCGCTCCCGCTGCAAGGTGGCTGGATCGGACGATTCGATGGCGACCCGCCGCAACCGGTCCGACATCCAGGCGGTCAGCCGGATGATTTCGTCGCAATTACCTTCCTGATACGCATTCGCATAGAGCACGGCCGCGCCGCCATCACTATGAATGGGCGCCGGTTTGGCAGGGGCGGCGACATCCGGCTTGTTGGTTGCCTCTGCCTCGAGCGTAGCGTGATTGGTGAAGGAATACAGAAATAGCGACACAAGAAAAATGCAACCAGCCGCAAGCGCGAGATAGCGAGTATGTTGATACGGCCAGCTCATCACCGGGAAAGTTTAGGGATTTGCGGGGTAATTGTCAATATAGAACTGCCGTAATTCCATTAAAACTAGACTTCGTCGGGCGGCAATTCCTCTTCAAACCCACAGTTCGGCTTCGGGCATGTTCGCATGGTCGGCTTGTTCTTGCCCTTCGTAATCACCGTCCATGAATTTCCACATTTGCCGCAGGGCACAGTCTTATCGATCTGGCCGAAGAATTTGTAGTCGCATTCGGGGTAGCGATCACAGCCGTAGAAACGGCGTCCGCGCGCCATTTTGCTGACGAGGTTGCCTACGCTGCATTGCGGGCAAGCAATCCCAAGTTCCATTGGCTTGGTGAATTTGCACTTCGGATACTTCTCGCAACCATAAAACTCTTCGCCGCGCCGGCTTTTGCGAATAAGTAGAAAGCCTCCGCAGGTCGGGCATTTCTGATCGGTCTTCTTGGGTGGTTCCTTCGGTCCGGTGTCGACCCTGTTTCCCTCTTTATCCACTTTGTGGGTGTTTTTGCACGCCGGATAGGTCGAGCACGCGAGGAATTTTCCAAACCTTCCGATGCGCAACACCATCGGCGAGCCGCACAGGTCGCAGACGATGTCTGTGGGCTCCGCGCTTGCCTTCTTCTTGACGCTGATACGGCCGTCGCATTCCGCCTGCGTGCAGGCGAGGTACATGCCGTAGAACCCGTGGCGGAGCTCCATGCGGCTGCCGCATTTTGGGCACGCCGGTTCCTCTCCGACGAGTTCCGTGATCATCTTTTTCTGCGCCGTGGTCAGGACCTTGTCGAATTCCGTGTAGAAATCCTTGATGAGGTCGTGCCACTCGCGCGTGCCCTCTTCGACATGATCGAGGTCAGATTCCAGTTGCGCGGTAAACCCTATCTCGAGAATCTCGGGAAAATTCGCGACCAACAGCGTATTGACCTGTTCGCCGAGCTCGGTTGGTTTCAGCCGCCCTTTTTCCCGTTCGACGTAGCCTCGCTCGGTGATGGTGTTGATGGTCGGCGCGTATGTACTGGGTCGGCCAATGCCATTTTCTTCCAGCGCGCGGATCAGGCTGGCTTCGGAATAACGCGGAGGGGGTTTCGTGAAATGTTGTTCCGGTTTGAGCTCTCGCGAGGCGACGCTTTCGCCCGCGTTCACCTGCGGCAACAACCCCGACGGATCCTCTTCGGTGTCCTTGCTGGTCTGTTTGTCCTCGACGGTTTCTTCGTAAAGCACCGTAAAACCCTGGAATTTCATTACAGAACCGGAGGCCCGAAAAGCGCAGTCGGCCGCGGTGATATCGATGATCGTCTGGTCGAGCACTGCCGGGGTCATCTGACTGGCCACGAACCGGCGCCAGATCAGCGTGTACAGTTTGAGCTGGTCGTCGTCTAGAAATGCGCCGACCTTCTCCGGCGTGCGTGCCGGCACCGTGGGCCTGATACCTTCATGCGCGTCTTGCGCGCCCTTTTTGCTCGCATAAAAATTTGGCTTCTCCGGCAGCATCTTGGGCACATGGTTCTCCCGGATGAATGCGCGCACTTCGTCCAACGCCTCGTTCGCAATGCGCGTCGAGTCGGTTCGCATGTACGTGATGAGCCCGTCGGTACCCTCAGCCCCCAGCGCGATACCTTCGTACAACTGCTGCGCGAGGATCATGGTCTTGCGCGGAGAGAACCCGAGCTTGCGCGAAGCCTCCTGTTGCAACGAGCTCGTAATGAATGGCGGATAGGGGCGGCGGCGGACTTCTTTGGTCTCGATGTTCGCAATGCTGTATTTCGCGCCGTCGAGCCGCGCGAGGACCTGTTTTACCGAGTCCTCGTTGGGTAGCTGGGGTTTTTCTCCCGCGACTCGAACGAGCCGAGCTGTAAACACGTCGCCCCGGATAGTCTCGAGCAGGGCCTCAATGGTCCAGTATTCCTCGATGATGAACGCGCGAATCTCGTCCTCGCGCTCGCAGACCATCCGCACGGCAACCGATTGCACACGTCCCGCGCTCAAGCCCTTTTTCACCGCCCATTGCAGGAAGGGGCTGATCTTGTAGCCCACAAGCCTGTCCAATACCCGCCGGGCCTGCTGGGCGTTCACCAGGTTCAGGTCGATTTCTCGAGGGTGCTTGGTCGCCGCTTTGACGCTCCGCTTCGTAATTTCGTTGAAGACAATCCGTTGGACCGGTTTCTTGGACTTCTCGAGCAGGGTGGCGACGTGCCACCCGATGGCTTCGCCCTCTCGATCCGGGTCGGAGGCAAGCAGGATTGAATCGACGGTTTTTGCCGCTTCCTGCAAAGCTTTGACCGCCTTGGCGGAGTCTTTCAGGGTGACGTATTTGGGTTGAAAATTGTTGTTGACGTCTACCCCGAGATCGCTTTTGGGCAGGTCACGGACGTGCCCATAGCTCGCCCGGACGATGTAGTTCGGGCCCAGGAATTTGTTGATCGTCTTCGCCTTCGCCGGCGATTCCACGACGACCAGTATTTTGCTCATTAACTGACTACTCCTTGGCGCCGCCTCGGGGTTGCGCCCGGTTCTTTCGTATAGAGGGTAGCGGGCGCAGACTATACCGGAGCAGGACGGGTGGGGCAAGAAGTAGGAAACACGCAGAAGCCGCCGCTCCAATTTGGAACATGTTGCCCCAGCCAAATGATCGGTTGATAGGAACGCCGGCGCAAGGCAGGGAATTCCATGCGCGACACCGCACCGCAACTTCCGGGGCAAGTAGTGGGTTGGACGTTGCTGGCGGAGTATGTCTCGAAAGTCGTATGCTTTGCCCATCATTGGCGATTTGACCGAGGTTTACTCATGCGTACACTTGTTTCGTGGAATGTAAATGGCGTGCGGGCCGCCGGGCGCAACGGTTTCCTGCAATGGCTGGATGGAACGGGCCCCGACGTTGTCTGTCTTCAGGAAGTAAAAGCGCAGGCAGAAGATGTCGAGCAGGTGTTGCGCGAGCCGGCGGGTTACGCGAGCGTTTGGCAATCGGCGCAGAAAAAAGGCTATAGCGGCACCGCCACGTATTATCGGACGGGATATGAACCGATCGACGTGCGGTTGCTGGGAATTTCGGAATTTGACGATGAAGGCCGCGTGCAGGTCGTCGAGTTCAAAGATTTCACCGTAATCAACGCCTATTACCCGAATGCGCAGGCGGAACGCGCACGGCTGGCGTACAAAGTCCGGTTTTGCGATGCGATGCTATCGTTGTGCAATGCACTGCGCGCGAAAGGGACAAATGTCGTCATCTGCGGTGACTACAACATCGCGCACAAGGAAATCGATCTGGCCCGCCCGAAGACCAACCGCGACAGCCCTGGGTTTTATCCGGAAGAATGCGCATGCATGGACGCTTTCGTAAGCGCCGGTTATCTGGACACGTTTCGTCACTTTACGCCTGACCCCCACCATTACACCTGGTGGTCCTATCGCAGCGGCGCGCGGGAAAAAAATATCGGTTGGCGCATTGATTATCACTGCGTCAACGCGGAATTCATCGACCGGATCGCCAGCGCCGCGATTCATTGTGACGTGCGCGGGAGCGATCACTGCCCTGTATCCATCACGGTGAAGTGATGCGCCCGCGCTCGCAGGTGACCAGTAAGCGCGGCGACAAAGGCGAGACGACGACATTGGGCGGAGACCATGTGTCGAAAGCGCACCCGGTCATCGAATGTTGCGGCTGCGTGGATGAGTTGCGCGGGTACACGGCGCTCATGCGCCACGAAATCCTCGCGGAGCACCCCGGCGACAGCGAGATGGCCGAATTTCTCTGGTGGCTGTTACATTGCTGTTTCGCTATCGGCAGTCAATGCAGCGATCCCGGCAACGCGCATCCCGAATACCGCAAGATTGACATCGGACCCGAACACCTCGCGAAACTCGAAGCGTTCCAGCAACGCATCGAGGAGCGGGTGCGTCTACCCAAAAACTTCGTGGTATCCGCGTCAAACCGCGTCGCCGCGCAGGTCGACGTGCTGACTACAATCGCGCGCAGACTCGAACGCGCGCTGGTGCGTCTGAAGGAAGTTGAGCCTGCGTTCGATTGCGCGCACATCGTTGTGTTCGTGAACAGGCTGAGCGACACGCTCTTCATGCTCGCCCGCGAACTCGACGGAGGTGAGTTTCAGACAGTGGACTACGACATGTTGCTGGAGTAGAACTGTCCGCAGATTACGCAGATGAACACAGATTTAGGTAAGAACAATTCAATTCAAGAAATGGCGTTTACCCCATGGGTAAGAATCTTCACGACAAAATGGAATTGCCCATCAGTTTTCAATCTGCGCTCATCTGCGGAATCTGCGGAAAAAACTTCTTATCTTCCGTAGCGGACTTTTTGCGCGCGATCTGCGAGCCATCCCACCTGGGTTGCTAGGCGTTCCATCCATTCCGCAGCGGAGTGACCGGCGACAATTGCGCCTTGCTGCTGGATTTGAAATGACACCGTGGCGATGTGTTTCACGCCGACGGCGTAGTACAACGCAGCTTCTTCGTAATACGAAAGCGTGCGGTATCGCTGATAATGATCGAGCAATTCATCGACGCGTTTTGCGAGGCGTTCGGGACGCATGGTGGTCCGCACACACAGGTTTGAAATGGCATAGGACAAATCTTCGAGGTAACAGCCGTCACCCGCGAATTCGAGGTCTACTACCGCAGACAGACGGTCTCCCTTAAAAATAAGGTTTCCGCTGTGCCAATCGCCGTGGATGAGTCCGGTCTCGAACCGCCCACGGTTTTCCAGGCTCAAAGCCTCCGCCGCGTCCCGCAGGAACAGCGCCAGCCGGTTGCAATGATCGTTCACTGTATCGAGATCGCCTTCTTCCTTCGCGAGATTGTACAGCGTCGCAAACGCCTGCCGCGGCACCTCGCTAAACCGCCACATGGTCGTGTCGCGTTCGGGCCGCGGAAAATCGCGGCACACCTGGTGGAAGCGGCCCAAGGTTTCGGCTGACACCGCGAGTGTTTCCTTCGACACAATCATCGGGGCGCCTTCAACGAATTCCTGCAGTTCGAGCGCCCAATTGTTCAGCTCGACGATGCGGGTGCCTTTGCTGGTGCGTTGCACCTTCGCAACGGGCACGCCATTGATCAGCAAATGATCAGAAAGCCGGTGCTGGAACCGCAACGCGTCGAGCACAAACGGATCGCGTTTGTAGGTCTTGGCGAGGAATTGACCGATCGCGGTGCTGATAATCAGTTTGCGGTGCCGGCGCTGGTGCGCCGCCGGCATGACGGTCGGACGATCCACGCGTCCGAGATCGTAGTGCTCCCGGATGACTTGGGCCAGCATGTCCAGCGAATCTACGTTTGTTGTCACGGGAGTACCAGCGTAACTTCCGATTCATGATTGGCAAGCACTTCTTCCCGGGTCCACCACGATGGTTTCATTTGTCGTTTGGAGTAAAGTTTTTCAGCCTGATCGACATAGTGTTTCGACGCGGGGTCGCCGCTTTGTCCCCACGGCGTGCATGTGAGCGACTCGACGCCTTCGGGCGAGAAGAACATGATCATCGTTGCCATTGATCCATTGTTTGCAATGTATTTTCCGGGGTTGGCGCGGTCTTCCGAGCACCGCACGTCGAACAAGGTTTCAGACATGTTGAGCCCGTCTGTCGATCCCCCGAAGTCCGCGCCGCCGACGGGGAAATATTTATCGCCGCGGCCCACACGATAGATTTCACCCCAGGGCGTTTCCGCGGAGCCGTAGGTCGCCGTCATTTCGGCGATGGCTTCAGCGAGTTTATCGAGCAGCGCGGTTTTTTCTTCTGGTGTGAGCGTGGCGCGCTCGGCAATGGCCTTGACGTTGACACTATCGCTGCATTTCATGCGCCACACCTTGTACACGGCGGTCGCATTGCTTTCCGGCAGGAACTCACCGTTCCACGCGAGAATGTTGTTTACAATCTTCGCGAATGTTTCGTCCTTCATGCGGTCGGCGCCCGCGCCTTCGATGGCGCCGGCCAACGCTTCCTGCCACGGCTTCGCGAGGATGTCGTAGACGTTCATGGTAATTGCGATGGCTTCTTCTTTCGTGATCGACGCATCGGCATCAAGCAATTCCACCGCGCGCTTGCTGCGCGGATTATTCCGGTCCCACGTTACATTGTAGATGTAGGGGATGTACTTGTCAGGCGTCATTGGCGAATTCTTCATCATGTTCAAGGGACTGATATTGCAATTTTGCATGTAACCCGATTCAGGATTCTTGATTTGCACGAGGTCGGCGATGGGATGGATTTCGGTCCAAACCGAAGCGGCGGTCGCGGGCACTGGCGCGTTCCAATCGTAGTCGAGACTGCGCTTCGGCACTCGGCCATTGCGCACGTATTGGATGTTGCCAGAGGTGTCGGCAAACATGATGTTCTGTTCCATCAACGCGCAGAAACTGAGTGCTTCGTAAAACTCATCCGCGTCTTTGGCGAGCAGCATGCGGTAGGTTTGCTCGAACAGATTCGCGTCATCGAAATAGGGTGACGCGCCGATGTATCCGATCATGTTTTCGCGGTCTACATCGAAGATGGGTCCGAGCGGGGTCTCCATGCGCGGCTGGATTCTCGTTTCGCCGTCTTTAACGAGGACCTTCATTTCGGACACAGTCACGTCGTGCCATTGACCGTCCATTTCATACTTTGGCTTCATGAAATTCGACATATCGAGTTTTACCTCGAACACGTCCGAGGTATCGGGTCCGCCGGTGGTGGGTGCCCAGCCAATGTGGTTCGAATGGCCGAATCCGAGCAATGGCGAGCCCACGAGGAAGAATCCGTTCATATGCAGCTTGTCGCCGTGTACGCGCGCTTCGTAGAAATTCGCCATGCCGTCCCAGGAAAGGTGCGGATCGGTGAGCAGGATTGCGCCGCCGGTTGCCGAGCGTTGGGGAGAAACAGCCCATTCATTTGACGCGCCCGCGCCGGTGCGCTCTTTCTTGTTGCCGAGATCATCGGCGACCGTGCCAAGCGGCCAACGCATGATCATGGCGCGTCCAATGGCGGAGCAATGCCAGGGTTGGAAATCCAGCGACCATTCAGGTTTTTTCTCCGGATGCCGCTCGATATAAGCGTTCATGCCGGCGACAAAATTGTCCACCAGTTCGCGCAGATAGTCCGGCGCATCGGTATAACTTTTTTGCGCGACCTCGGCATTGCGTACAAGCTGCAAGCCGAAGTCGTTTCTGATATGCGATTGGCCGAACGCTTCGGCCGCTGTACCGGTTGCGATGCGCGCATTGCCGTAAATATCCCCGATTCGGTCTTCCGCCTGCGCGTATCCGAGACCATACGCCGCCGCCGCGTCGGTATCCGCGTAGATATGCGGCACGCCCCAGGTGTCGCGATAAATGGTGACCTGTTTGCCCGCCACTGCTTCGCCCTGCGCCGCGGACGTATCTTCAGAAGGAGGAGTCACCGGCTCACTCCCTGGCGGCAGTGCAGGTTCCGTGACGGGTCCTGTGGCAGGTACGGATTCCTGCGGGCTACAGCCCATCGCGAAAATTAGTGCGAGCACCATGAGTGCGGGCATGTAAAGACTGCGCATTATCGACCGCTCCTGTTTCGTTGGCGGCGGGTTAAAGCCGCAGAAATAATTTGTGTTTTTCAAGATGCCGCAAGAATAGCCACGTCAGCCAGAAGAACAACAGAAAATTCAGCGCCGCCATGTAGGCCGGCGCGTCTTCCGGGACAAGTGGTTTGATGGCACTGCCGGTGAGATCGTGAATGATGTACGCGGCGAGCGCGTTTACGCCAAGCGTCCGGAACACGCCAAATTGCACGCCGCGCAAATCGCTCAGCCAGATGAAGAACAGCAACACGAGCAGCGAAAACCCCGCCGCAAAAATCTGGTATGAAGCCGAGCCCGCGTGTTGGTTCATGGTCCACATATCTACAGGGAGCGATGGCGGAACAAACGGCGGCTCGACGAGCCAGCGCGAAACCGTGTTGCCGAGCATGCGATTGTGCACCACGTTGAGACAGGCCAGCGCATACCCAATCACCATTAACACGACGGACCACACTGCGAAAGGTTTCAGCGAACCTTTCGAGCCACGGCCAGCCATGGTGTCGTACGCAAGCGAACCGATGAGAAGCGGAATGGACCACGTCATGAACCCGAGCGGACCGCCGTCGACCGTACCGGAAGTGGATTCATTCCACTGGAAATACCAGAAGTACGATAGCAACACATGCGCGCCTGCTGTCACGGTGAGAAAGATGATGCGGATGGCGGGTTTGGCGCCGATTACGGGCAACACAAATAACGAGGCCAAAGCGATGTGTACCAGGGTCTGAATAAATGACCACGATAGCTTTTGGGTTACATAACCCCAAACCCCCAGCGCGCTCACTGCGTCCCACGTATCCGGAACATCGCGCGCAATGCCGTAGACGGCCAAACCCACAAGCATCAGGCCGAGGTTGCGCGTGACGGCGTGCCACATGGCCGCGGAGTGGCCGTCTTTTTCGGCGCGGCGCATATAGGTAAGCCGGAACGACATACCGACCGCGAAGAAAAACTGCGGCATGATCGTGTCCGCATAGCTGCAATACGTATTGTGATGGCTGAGCAACGCATGCACGTTGTCGTAACTGCCAATGAAATTGACAAGAAACATGCCCGCTACCGTATACCCGCGAAACTGATCAAGAGACGCAAGCCGGGACGGCTGCGCAAAACCCGTTGCCATGACTTCCCCACTGTTGATGCGCGCGCAAAAAGACGCGGACAAGTCAAGAGTGTATCGGGAGATGAACGTGGGTGCAACCGGCGAATGGAAAGAAGTGTGACCTCGCCTATAAACAGCCAAAGCGGTGTCTGCGCTACCCGCTTCGCCACCGCAGTCCAAATAGTCCACGACCCAAAGTGCTCCTTCTCCCAAAACGACGTTCTAGGAAGAAGCCTATCTGGACTGCGGCGGCCCCCAAGGCGCCGCTTTGGCTGTTTATCACAATCAACCTACCCCTTTTATAGTGCATGCAAGTGGGTTGTAGGACGCAAAGTAGGAATCGATTGCATTGCTACGCATTTCACCTGCTTTGCGTTTTTTGTTGGGCTTGCCGTAAACTTTCGGGAAGGGGACAGTCATTCAATGCTACCGGACTGCGAAAACTGATAATGAGTGTGATGCTTATACCTGTGCGCGGTATAGTCAACAGGTTCCGGATGCGGTTGCCGCGTTATGGCTTGACTGCAAGTCCTTGCATGACTTGGGTTAACGGGTGAGCGCGGCAACTCGAACCGATGAAGAGCTTATGGCTCTCCTCAGTCAGGGCGACCAAGCGGCCCTGGCCGAGCTGGTGCGCCGGTACCAAAGCGACATTTTCAGGTTCAGCCTCCATTACGTCCGCGACATCGAACGTGCAAAGGAAATGTCCCAGGAAACGTTTATCCGGGTGTTCGTGGCTCGTGCCCGGTTCGATTCGACCCGGAAATTCCGGCCGTGGCTGCTGTGTATTGCGCGCAATCTGTGTCTGAACGAGATTAAGCGCAAGAAGGCGGTCTCGATGGAATCGCTTGAGGAATACGCGAGCAGCGCGCGCGGCGAGTCCGGCGAGCTGTTGCAATCGCCCGCGGATGGCGCGGACCAACTGCTGATGTCCGCCGAGCGGCGCACGCTGGTGGCAAAGGCACTGGACAAGTTGGACCCGGAGTCGCGCGAAATTGTACGGCTGAGGTTTTTTGAACGCATGCAGGCACGAGACATTGCCGAAGTCGTGGGCAGCACGGAAGGCGCCGTGCGGACACGGCTGCATCGTATCCTGAAGTCGATGCGGTCACTATATGTGGCCGAAAAGGATGAATTGTGAACGCTGGGGACATGGATAAGCTCCACGATGAGCTGATCGCCTACCTTGAGGACGACCTGAGCCTCGAGGCGCGCACCCGTGTCGAACTGCGGATCGCGAGCGACGGCGCGTACCGCGCGGAATTGGACTGGCTGCGTGCCGCGTATGCCGACCTGGACGCGGTGGTGCGTGCCGATGCGCCTGAGATGCCGTCGATTGATATTGTGGACGCCGTGCTGCGCTCCATGCAGAAAGTCAATGGCTTAACGTCGCCAGTATCGCTGGCGACAGTCCGCGCATCGCGAAGCGCATGGTGGAAAGTTGCGGCGGGAATTGCGGCAGTGGCGATTCTGTACGTGGGATATGAGTGGTGGCGTACCAGCGGCAGGGACGATTCCGTCCCCGGAAGGCAAATCGCCGCGCCGTCGAGTGGTCCCGAAGCAACGGCTCCGCCCGTGGTGATCGCTCTTCCAGAAACCTTTGTGCGACAAAAAGAAAAACTGGACCAGAAACGGGAAGACGTCCATCGCAGGATCGGCGTCAAGCCCGACACCATTATTACGGCGACTGCGGGTCCTCGAATCGAATTGCCCGGTAACGTGACGGAAGTCGCGGCGGCGCGCCGCGATGTCGCCGGAGGCGCAAACATGGACCGGCTGCTGCAATGGGCGAGCTTGAGCAAGAGCAAGGCGATGGAAGTCGCCTTGGCGCCGGATGCCACGCCGCAGGCCATGGTGGGCGCGGCGGAGAGTCTTGGAGGCGAGGAAGCCCGGCGGATTCTACTTACGGCGGTGGGTAAGCTTCCGGAAGACCCGGCAAGCCGGTTGCAACTGGCGCGGGCCATTGCAGAGGAAGAGACGCCGGACACGGTTGAAGCTGCGCAGAACGACACCCAGGCAGTGGCGCAACTCACCGATGTCAAGAATATTGACCCCGGAAATGCGCTTCCTTACTACTATGAGGCCAAGATTCGGCTCGACGAAAACAATGCCGAATCCGCGCTGCAATCGCTGGAACTGGCCGCGAACATGGGCAAGGCGAGCGCGTATTCTTTGGAATCTGCACTGGCCCAGGCCGAGGCATTGATTGCCGGGGGCATGGATCCCGAAGCGGCGCGACTGGTTTCAGCATTGACAGCAGGGGTCGAAGAGAACAAATTTCTTTGCCAATTGGCCAGCGATCTGCTAGACTATGGCCAAGTATTTCTGTCGGCGAATGATACGCAGACTGCGGAGAATATTTTTCGCGCGGTCGAACAGATGGGACGGCAGGTAGAAGAGGGGGCGACCTTTTCGCAGGAGCAACTGGCCGGGATGGACATCCAGGCGCAGGCGCTCGACGCCATGGGGGCTCTCTACGCCACAATTGAATCTGTGGATGGAGTATCGGACGTTACGGCCTCAATCGAGGCGCTGACGGGCAGGATTGGGGAACTCGATACATTTTTCACCGCGCTGGATGCGCTGTTCACGAGCTCGATGACCGAAGAGTTCTGGAACGAGATATCCGATCTGCTTCTGAGTTCCGGGGATTTGACGCTGTTGACCCAGCGGTTCGAGACACCGTCAGTACCGGCCCCAAGTACCCCATAACGCAAGGGGTTGCATAATTAGCTCCAATCGTTCACAATAGACCCGGCTGGGGTGTACCCGGCGGTTTTAATGCGAACGACTGAATACAAGTCGGAAGGAGAGAGGAGGTGAGTCGCCGTATGAAGCATGTGAAGGTGCTATCGACCAAAAAGCCCATTGCAGCCGAACAGGTTGCGTGGGTCGAGTTGAAGAACATTTTTGGGCCGCTTAAGTTGCGCCCGCAACAGGCAAATTGGCTGGTTGCGTTGTTCGACAACTGGCGTCAGAACTAGTGGCCGTTTCGAACCAATTGAGTTTGCCATAGCGGAAGGGAGACCGGGAGGGGATAGCTCCAGCATCTATCCACCCAAACCTTCCGCGAACTAACTCCTGTTCACAACCAGTTGGAAAACGGAAACCCATCGCACTGTGCAATGGGAGAGTTTCGCGAAAGGACTCTGACAAATGAAACATGTTCGTAAGATATCAAAGGCCACACCAATGTCCGCCTGGTGGTTTGGCTGGTTCACCGGTGTCGGTGAATTGAAATCGGGCGGTGCGGCAAGCGCCAAGGCGTTGTACGTAAACGCACTTTTCAACACGTTGGGCACCCTGGACCCGCGGGACGTGTAACGATGGGTTCTCGCCGGTGAATTCTTCGCCGGTATTGCCCTGCCATTCTCTCCATGGGGTGAGAGATGGTTTCGTTTACGTTGTGACGGTCTGACTACTCATTGGAGGTTTGAGGATCATGAAGCACATCGGTCGCGTTTCAAAGGCGCTTCCGGCTCCCGCATACCTGGTGCCGCGAAACATCTTTGCAATTTCGGACTGGACGGACATCGTCGTCGTTATCGGTCTGACCCTCGAGAAGTTCTTTGGCTTCTGGACAGGCCGTTTGATCCCCGCTGATCTGCGGGATCAAGTCGCCGACGACAACCTCTAGGTTCTGTCGTTTTTGGCTCCGGCACTGATCGGAGCCCGCTCATGAGCGTAGTTTAAGGTGGGCCGCAGCAGCGATGTTGCGGCCCATCAGTTTTTTTAGACTATGGCAGAGAGAGAATAGGTTTCTGGAATATTTATTAATCATGACCTAAAATGGCGTGGGCAATTTGATATACTGAAATCAATTCAGTTGGTCGTCATACGACGACGGCCTGATTGATTCTCTGTGCGGTCTCCTTTTGATTCGGCAAACTCCAAAGTTTTTTTGAGCTAGCTTCGCAAAGGATAGTTCCATAATTGTCGCGTTGATTATTTCAGCGGTCATTGTGTGGGGTTCGATAGAATGCTTCGTCCAGGCATTGGACGCGATAGCCATCCAATTATGGAGATAAGAATGCCTCGAAACTCAACCTTCATCACAGGTGCTATCTTGGTTGAAAGACGAGCTTGCCACATACCGCTTAAATCTTTCGTGGTGGTGTGGGGTCTGTTTCTATTCAGTTTTTTTATTTTATTTCTTCCAGATTTAGCCCTTGGGGAAGACATTGAAATTGAATTACTCGATCGTTTTGGGGGGGAGAGTCAGAAGCTGTTGCCGTTAGTGGACAACTGGCTTTCGTTGCGACTGGAAATTTCTGGGGACTAAAGATTTTTGACATCTCCAATCCAGCGAATCCAATCTTCCTCGGTGGTTGTGATACCTCTGGGTTTGCTCTTGACGTAGCTGTCTCGGGAAATCTGGCTTTCGTGGCCGACGGTGTATCTGGTCTCCAAATCATAGATGTTTCAAATCCAAATGCTCCCGAATTGCGCGGAAATTACAACACTCCTGGAAACGCACATGGTGTAGCCATTTTGGGAAATCTTGCATTTGTTGCTGACACAATGTCAGGCCTGCAGATTATTGACTTCACGAATCCAACTGCACCTATCTTACGCGGTAGTTATGACACGCCAGGGTTTGCATACGCAGTCGCTTTAGCGGGCAATTACGCATTAATTGCAGACGGCCTATCTGGAATGCAAATCTTGGATATCTCCAATCTTGCGATGCCGTCGTACCTTGGCACGTATGACACACCGGGGAGTCTGCGAGATATAGCTATTTTTGGAAACTTGGCATATCTCGCCGACGAAGGGACTGGGCTGCACATTGTAGATTTTTCGATTCCCAGTGCCGTCGCGCTACGCGGTAATTACTCATCAATGGCGGCGCAGAGCATTGCGACTTCCGGAAACCGGACCTATATTACAGATGAATACGAGGGGCTGCACATTATCAACACTTCCAATCCGGCTAACCCAAGACTTTCGAGCACGTACGATACGCCATGGTACACAAATGGAGTTGCCATCTCGAATCAGCTCGCATTTCTAGCTGATAGTCACGTTGGCTTACAGATCGTAGACATTTCAAATCCAGAGGAGCCAAGCTTTCTCGGAAGTTCCGCACCGCCTTATAACCCGCGAAGCGTTGATATGGTAGGGAATATAGCTTTTGTTGCTGACCAATTTCACGCAATGCGAGTTATAGATTTAACAGATCCGCGAAACCCCCAGCTATTGGGAGAATCAAATTTATCCGGCGGGACTGACATCGCAGTTGTCGGCAATTATGCGTATGTAGCTGCCGCCGGAGAATTGAGAATTTTTGACGTATCTAATGTAAATGCTCCAACTTTCCGTGGCTCATATTCCACATACGTGCTTGGACTTTCTGTCGTTGGAAATCGAGCATATTTATCAGGAGACGACGAACTTGAGATTGTTGATGTGTCAAATCCAGAGGCACCCGTACTTCTGGGTAGTTGCGAAATGCCGGATTTAGCGCTTGCAGTTGCTGTTTCAGGTAATCTCGCAATTGTAGCCGCTCGTAACTCTGGGATACAAATAATAGACATTTCGAATGAGCACAACCCAATCTTATTAAAGTCTTTTGAGACTGACAACCAAGCAATCAGTATAGCTACTTCTGCTGATCTTGCGTTAGTCGGTACGACCGGTGGTTTAGAAATAATTGACATTTCTAATCCTACCAATCCAGCTTTGTTAAGTGTTTGGCAAACTTTTGGCGCCTATGTATATGTGTCGAATAATTTAGTATTCCTAGGCGGCGAAGGGCTGCAAATTATCGATATATCCAATCCGCTTCTCCCAATACTTCGAGCAAGTTTCGATGCCGGAGGGGAACTGGCAATTTCAGGAGACATTCTGTGCATGGCGGCGGGGAACAATGGACTTTACATCGCGAAGATCAACATGATGGACAGTGCGCTTAATATTTCTCCGGCGAATTATTCAGTGTCGCGGTTAGGAGGAATATCGTCATACACTATTTCAAACACAGGTGGTACATACTCGGCCCAAGTAACTGATGGAGATTGGCTTCGAGTCATTTCCGGGGCAGCAGGCGCGGAACGAGGTATCATTAATGTTCATTACAACGCGAACTACTCTGGAACCGAACGCACGGGACAAATTCGGGTCACGGCCCCCGGAGCGACCGGGTCGCCGCAAATCGCAACTCTGACTCAGGAAGCCGGGACTGTTTCAACAGGCATCGACGTGTACCCACAGACCGTTGTATTCGAGCCAGGAAATGGGAAAGCGGCATCTAAGGCAGTCCAGGTAATCGCCAACGGCGCTGGGTCTACAGATTGGCAAATGCAAATCGATCAAGGCTCAGACTGGCTGAAATTCGATTCCCCATCTACAGGTGTTGGTTCCGGAGAAGTCACATTAAGCCAGCTTTCGCCGAATACCAGCGATCAAGCCCGATTCGGAATCATCACAATCCAGTCTGATACGGCCAATTCCACGCCGCCATTGCTAAATGTCATTAGTCAGACTGAAACGTCGGGGTTGCCGGGCCAATTGAAAATACGAGCTTGGAACCCACAAACAGGATTCGGAGGTCAACTTCCAAACTGGACGCCCGACCCAAACAAGCACACGTATGTAATTATCCATGGTTGGAACTTCGCTGAAGATACAGCACTCCCGAACTGGATGAGCGAGATGGCTGCAGCCATCGCTCGGCGGGATACAAACAGCGAGATTATTGCTTGGAATTGGCTGGATGATGCGCGCTCATTGGAAGTGAGGCTTCCGGTATTGGGCTGGATTGTGCTCCCGTACCCGCCTTTATATAGAGTGCCAGTAGAAGCCGATGCACTTGCGGAACGGCTGAAAAATGTTCGACCGGCAAACAAACTCCATTTGATCGGCCACAGTCTCGGAGCGGCTGTCGCCGCTCACGCGGCAGATAAACTTCGAAAGTCAGACAGACATGCTGAGCGGGTTACGCTGCTCGATCCTCCGGAAGCTGGATCCCTTATTCTGCTGGCTGGTGCGTACCCTGCTCTGCCAGTCAAGGTCAATCTTCAAGATGTGGTTAGTGACCTCACCGCTGACGACACCAAAGTTGATTGTTACATAACCGAATTTGCAGGGCGCGGATATGAATCTGCATCCAATATTTCACTCCTTCCCGTTACGGAAATCTCAAATCCCGGCATAGTCAGAGATCACAGTTTCTCATACTGGTGGTTTACAAGCACTATAGATACGAATGTACCATCTCAGTTGCCAGCTAGTTCGACGGCTTGGGGCGATGCGATGCGACGCTACTATCTCCAACTTAATAGCACCACTGATCCGAATGGCGCGATTTTCTGGCAAGGCTTAACCTCGGCCGGAATGAATTCAAACGTTACAACAGGGACTTGGAGTCCCAAGCGTACTTCCATTCCGCTACTCTTCGGTTACTATCCATATGTTATGCAAGCTGCCTCAAAAACAATGAAAAACTTGCCCGATACGGAGTTAGTTCCGATTTTTGTGGACGCTTTCGACGATTCGGGCGATTGGCAATTGAGCGTGGGCTCCTCGATTTCCAGTGGCACGCTAAGCATGGGCACCACAACCTCGACAACTGCACAATTCGCTTTTACGATGCCGGAGGAGTCTGAATTCCTACAATTCGCTTATCGGTTTGAATCTGCATACGCTGGGGACATGCTGGAATTATTCGTCAACGGAATTCCATTGTGTACAACTCAGTCGACAGAGATTCTCGCTGGGATAGATCAACTGACACCATGGATTGATGTTTCGCTTTTTGCTGGCCAGGAGGTTTTGTTAACTATCATCGCGTCATCTACCGCGGCTGATCATCCGGTTGAAGTTGTGATTGACGAACTGACGCTCGCCGCGACCCAACACAACATCACTGATGAGGATGGAGATGGCATTCCCGATTGGGAAGAAGGTGCGAATGACTCGGACGGCGATGGTTTGCCCAATTACCTAGATACCGATTCAGACGGAGACTTTATACTGGATTCGGTCGAGGGCACGACAGACGAAGATCAGGATGGCATTGCGGATTATTTGGACAATGATGCAGACAATGACGGTATCTGGGACACGGCGGAGACTACACTTGGGACTGATCCTGCGAAGGCTGATACAGATCTGGATGGGATGCCAGACGGATGGGAAGTCGCGTACCAGTTTAATCCCTTATCCCTAGCGGACGCGCCTTTGGACGCGGATCTGGACGGGGTGACTAACTTTGCAGAATATCAAGCTGGCACCAATCCGCGTGATCTCGGTCGCCTTCAAATGCGCCGTCCTAATGGCGGCGAAGTATGGGAGCTTGGAAAGAAATCGAAAGTAACATGGAAATCAGAGGGCATTGTTGGAAATGATGTGCGTCTGGAACTGTGGCGAAACGGTAAGTTCGTAAAAAATCTAAAGAAATTTACTCCCAACGATGGTAAGCAAAAATGCAAATTTCGTGATGATTTAG
The DNA here is from genome assembly GCA_034408725.1 of Candidatus Hydrogenedentota bacterium. Taxonomy (GTDB): domain Bacteria; phylum Hydrogenedentota; class Hydrogenedentia; order Hydrogenedentales; family SLHB01; genus JABWCD01. Next base: position 3,594 of record JAWXCN010000222.1, on the reverse strand, counting down.
CTGCAAGCAGCGGGTATCGGGTACGTGTAGTGTCCACAACGTACAAAAGTGTGGGCGATAACAGTGACGAAGGATTTTCACTCGAGTAGGCCGATTCTAGGCACGGCAATTCTGAATCGTTACAATAGGCGCCATGTCGCGATTTTTACTGATTGGCCTGGATGGCGCAGAGCCTACCCTCTGCGAACGCTGGATGAACGAGGGACGCCTGCCGGCATTGGCGTCGCTACGCGACCGGGGCGCGTATCTTCCGTGTGCGAGCGTCGAGCCGCCGGTGACGTTTCCCGCGTGGTGTACCTGCGTTACCGGAATGAATCCGGGCAGGCATGGCATCTTCGATTTCACGGAGCAGGTGGACGGTGAATACGCGATTCGCTTCGTGAACAGCACGCACCGGCGTGCCCCCGCGCTATGGAACATTCTTTCGCAAGCGGGCAAGCGGGTTTGCGTGCTTGGCGTGCCGGGCACGTATCCGCCGGAAGCAGTGAACGGCATCATGGTAGCGGGATTCGATTCGCCGGTCGCAACGCGTATAGACCGTTCATTTGTTGAACCGCCGGAAATATATGACGAGGTGATTGCCTGGCGTTTTGCGGATTTCCAGGAACACGATATCGGCGAAGGCTGGCACACGATGGCGCATGCCAAACTGCTGGCGAAGATTGACGACAAAGCGGAAATTGCCGAACGTTTGCTTCGACGGGAACCCTGGGACTTTTTCATGGTGGTGTTTGGCGAATCGGATACCGTCTCTCACCATTTCTGGTCGTTCCATGATCCGCAGTCGCCGCGATTCCGTCCGGGGAAGGAATCCGCGATCCGCGAGGTGTATGAGAAATTAGACCACGCCGTCGCGCGGCTGATCGACGCCGCCGGAGAAGAGGTTGTTGTCGGCGTATGCTCCGACCACGGATTCGGCGGGGCAGGGACGGGCGTTGTACACATTAACAATTGGCTGGCGGAAAACGGCTATCTCACCTTCGCACCGGCGCGCGGCAGCATGCTAAAGCGCGCGGCGCTTCGCTTCACCCCGCATGCGGCGCGCGGCGCGCTCTTTCGTGCATTTGAAGGGCTTGCAGCGCGCGCGGAAAGTCACTCGCGATACGCGGGCATTGACTTCGCCCATACCCGCGCATGGTCGGATGAACTCAACTATTTTCCGTCGATTCGCGTGAACCTCGCGGGCCGCGAGCAGCGAGGCGTCGTCGTGCCTGGCGAGTATGATGCATTCTGTGCCGAGCTGTGCGAGCGCCTCGAATCCTGGGACGTCATTGCGTGCGCGCGCCGCCGATCCGACGTCTATGACGGTCCTTTTGTGGAACGTGCTCCAGACATCATTATCGAACTTGCTCTGGAAAACAGCTATTCGCATTCGTGCATTCGCAGCCGGGGCGGGCCCAGCTTCCGGCGATTGCAGCCGGATGAGTATCCCGGCGGTAAAGAGCGCGGAATGACCGGGAACCACCGGCCAACGGGCGTGCTCTTTTTATCGCGGCCTACGCCCTGCGGCGCGGCGCGCCTCGAAGACCTCGCTCCGACGGTGCTTGCTGAACTGGGCGTGGCTGGACCGCCGATGGATGGAACGAGTCTGTTGTCGCAGTACTCCGAAAGTGAAGCTGCATCCGGCTATGCACTCGCCAGTGCAAGCGTGTATTCTCAGGCGCAAGAGCGCGCCATCGAACAACGCCTGCGCGATCTTGGGTATTTCGAGTGAATGCAAACATACGGTGCGCGTAGTCTTCCCCACGCCCTAAGCGCATAACATCGCCACACGCAGGAATTATATGAACCGCCCCGCAAAATATGCTCTTCGCGGAACACTCGCTCTGGTACTGCTCACTGCGGGAATCGTTGCGTATGTCCAATTCGAGAACAATGTCCGCGATTGGTATATCGACCGCACCTTCGAGCGAAAGACCGCATTGGTTGCAACGGAGCAGCCAGACCAGCTTTGTCTTACCTGGAGCGGAGCGCCGCAAACGACGCAAACTGTTCAGTGGCGCACAAGCACTGCCGTCGAAGATGGGTGGGTGCAATGGCGCGTGAAAGACGCGGGTCCCGAAACAGCGGTTGAGCTACCCGCGTCGCGCGCCGTGCTCGAAGACAAAATGCTGATCAACGATCCGGTGATTCACCGGTTCACCTGTGTGATGACGGGGTTGCGTCCGGCGACGCTGTACACCTACCGCGCCGGAAGCAAACAGAAAAATACCTGGACCGAGTGGGCGGATTTTACGACCGCGCCGGATACCATCGCCGATTTTAGTTTCAATTACCTCGGCGATCCGCAGCTCGGTCTCGAATATTGGGGCAAATTAATCGGCAAGGCCAACGAACAGTACTCAGCCGCGGCATTTTACGTTGTCGCGGGCGATCTCGTGAACAGTGGAAGTTGGCGCAACGAATGGGACAAGTTTTTCGATGCCGGGAAAGACGTGTTTAACCAGCGCCCCATTGTTCCCGTGCTGGGCAATCATGACTACGACAAGAAGAGCGTGCCGCGCTTGTACCTGGAATCGTTCGCAGTGCATGAGAACGGGCCGCCGTCAATCGGACCGGAGCGGGCCTACAGTTTCATGTACAGCAACGCGCTGTTCGTGGTGCTTGACTCAAACCGCGACTTGCACGAGCAAACGCCGTGGTTGGAGCAGCAACTGAAGAACTCGAAGGCCACCTGGAAGTTCGCGGCGTACCATCATCCGTCGTATCCCTCGGCGCCGCACCGCGAGAATGCGTATGTGCGGGACACGTGGGGCGAACTGTTTGACAGGTACCACGTGGACATCGCGTTTACAGGGCACGATCACGCTTATCTTCGCACGTTCCCAATGCGTGACAACGCGCGCGTGGCGTCGGCAGAAGACGGTACGTACTACATCGTGTCGGTGTCTGGGAAAAAATATTACGAACAAGAACCGCACACCTACGCCGATGTTGCCTTTGCGAACGTGTCGACGTATCAGATTATCGACATCACCACGAATCCCGACCGGCTCGCATACCGCTGTTACGATTTCGACGGCGTGCTGCGGGACGAATTGATCATCGAGAAGTAGCGGTGCGCGTTGCAATCGTTGGCGCGTGTCCATATCCCGTGCCGCAGGGTTCGCAAGTATTTTTGCGGGACACCGCGCTCGCGTTGCGCGAGCGCGGCCATGATATTCATCTTGTCGTCTATGGATATGGCGAGGGCATTGACGAAAGCGGACTGCAAATTCATCGTTCCGCGCACGTCGCCGGCGGACACCACACGAAGGCCGGTCCCACGCTCGCGAAACCGTTGCTTGATTTCGCGCTGGTCGCGACATTGCGCGCCGTCGTCCGGTCGGAACGAATTGAAGTTGTGCAGGCGCACAACTACGAAGGTCTTCTCGTCGCTTTGGCCGCGCGCGCGTGTCCCGTCGTGTACCAGGCGCACAACGCGATGGCCGATGAACTGCCCCACTATCGCGGATTCCGTTTCGGGGGAAAGCAGTTGGGCACATGGCTCGACCGTACGTTTCCGCGCCGCGCCGCGCAAATCGTCGCGCCGCACGCCGCGCTCGCGCAGTACCTCGTGGCATGTGGATGCGCACCGGGAAAAGTATCGGTGAT
>JAWXCN010000221.1:0-8036 GCA_034408725.1 Candidatus Hydrogenedentota bacterium | reverse complement strand
ATCCTGCCCGCCGATTGTATACACGGGGAACCTGGATGCGTACCAAAACATCTCGTTTCTCGAACACGTAATGGCGCGGGTGCGCGCGGAGATTCCAGAGGCGCGACTGATCCTCGCAACGAGAGAACGCGCTACGTTCGCTGGCGCAGAAATACTTCGTACTCCGGACTTCGCCGCATTGCGCGAAGTTCTTGCGCGGGACGCCGTAGTCGTGTGTCCGCGCGTATCGTGGTCGGGTTATTCGATCAAGCTGTTGAACGCAATGGCCGCGGGAAAAGCGATTGTGGCGTGCCGCAGCGCGGCGTACCCGCTCGAGCACGGGCAAACTGCTTTGATCGCGGAAGACAACGATGAAGAAGGATTCGCCGAGGCCGTCTTTCGGCTTATGCGCGACCCATTACTGCGAGCGCGTTTGGGCGAGGAGGCAAGAAGAGTGGTTGACGCGCATCACACACCGGCGCAGTTCGCGGAATCACTCGAACGGGTTTTCGAACGCGCCATGGCGCACGCATTGTAATTATTATTCTCGTTCCCGAGCTCCTTCGGTTGGGATCGCGGGAACCGGAAGCTCCAGCTTCGCGTCAACCTCAATAACTGCCCGCGGTGTTCGGTACAGTCAAATCAGTGTTCGGCTTTCATGCTTCGGAAATCATCTGCAACAAATCGTCGATGTTCGATTGCGCGATCTTGCGCGTGCCACCTTCGATTTCCTTGATCATGATCGTCAGGGCCGCGTTGACCGGCGTGGGTATGCTCAATTTGCGCGCGGCATCGACGACATAACCATTCAGAAAATCGACTTCGGTTTTACGTCCGCGTTCGAGACTTTGCAAAGTGGACGCGCGCGCGTGTTTATATTTGCGGCCAAGCATTCTCGCAATAACGTCTTTCGCATAGCGAGTGATTGGCCCGGCATCCTTTGGCAAATAGAGTAGCTTCGGGTTGGCCGCAATGCGTTCGAGCCGGACGTTTTGGGCTTCAGCGGTATCGACGACTTCGCTGTACGCGAGCAGGAACAGGCGGCGGATGCGGGCATCGCCAAGCATTTCACCCAGCGTTTCTCCTGTGAGGGCGCCAACGCTGTTGATCGTGCAGTTGATCGCGAGCTTGCTCCAGAGCACGCCGCGCATGTTGGTAGAGATTTTGACCGGCCCCGCGTGCCGAAGCGCATCAGCAATGGCGCGGACGCGCGGCGATGTACTGCCATCGAGCTCGCCAATGAACGTGTCGCCCGGAGTCGTGCGCTCGTACACGCCAGGCGCATGCATGACCGCGTTCCAGCCGATACTCGCGCTGACAACACGCTCGATGCCGATCGCGTGACCTACTGCGTCTTCGACGATGCCATTTTGAAATGTCACAACGTAGCCGCCGGGATTCAAATAGCGCGCGGCTTCGACCGCGGCTTCAACAACGCCCGTCGCTTTCATGACGAGAAAGGCTGCGTCGAATAGGCCGTGTGCAGCCGCTTCGGGCAAAGTGGTAAAGGCTTGCCGGCTCGTGGTGTGTTTTTCGGATGGCGTAGACACCTGAATGCCGTGGTCGTTGATGGCATGCGTGATGTCTTCGTTATTGGTGACCAGCACTGGGCGCAGTTCAGCCGCGCGCATCATCCCCGCAATAACGCCCCCGATTCCGCCGATGCCCTGTATGACGAAGCGTTCGTTCATGATAGTGTCATGAATCCCAAATCTTTGGCAAAAGCCACACGCATAATCCGATCTTCAAAGTCCCCCTTTGAAGGGGGATTTAGGGAGATGTACGTTTTGACATCCAAACTTCATATCGAACGAATCTCAAACTCAGGACACTAGATGAAGTCTCAACGCCGGAGTCCCGGATAGAGCCAAGGCGGTAGCGCCGTCCGAAGTGGACTCTGCTACCGCAGTCCAAAGCGGAGAGGTTTGGCCGCGTTGCCTAAATAATGCTTACTAGAGTGTACCAGCAGCCTACAATTCAATTACATCAAGACCGGGGATGGACGATTCGAGCGGGATGGTTTCGATGTGGGTTGCCCCCAGTTTGGCGAGTTCGTACCGCGCTTTTGCTATTGGCAGCACCTGATTTGTGGCATCGAGCTTGATCGTGAATTCGGTGAAGTGGATGCCTTCTTTCATCGTCGGCTCGTCGCCGAAGAGCCGGTTGTCGCGAAGATAACCGAGCAACTTGTGTACATCGCTTTTTTTTGCGTTGAACGTAAGCAGCACTTTATTTTCGGCGTAGATCGATCCATAAAGGTTGAGCAAAAACATACGTGCAAGGTCAAGCTTTGCCGGGTCTTCCCGCAACGCGGGATTCGCCCAGATGCCCGCTTCCGATTTCATCACTTCGTCGATAATGTGCAGGCCGTAATTGGCGATCGCTGCGCCGGTCTGCGTGATCTCGAGTCCGAAATCCACTGCGCCCTGCTTCACCTTCGTTTCCGTCTTGCCCCAGCTTTCGTAGATGACGAGGCCCGACTCGATGCGCGGCGGGGTCTTGTACTTTTGCACCGAGAAGCCGCTGTGCGATTTTGCGAAGCCAAGCGCCGCCGCCCTGGTCTGAAACCATTCCAGCGCAAGGTATGGCATTTCGGAGACCATGGTGACGAGGGGTTTGTTCTCCAGCAGTTTCTTCAGCCACACGTCGCAGGATTCGACGTTGCCGCCCGCTATGATAACAATGCGAACTTCGCCGCGTTGCAGCGAAAGCACCTTCTTCAATTCGATGTCGCGATTGTATTCGTACTTGTATTCAAGCACGCGCTCGCGCACCCAGTCATCGCCGCCAATCGCGAGGTCTACTTCGCCCATCGCGAGTTGTGAGCCAAATTCCTGTGGGCGGCCATCCCAACCAACAAGAAATGGCGTCAGCGTAAACGAACTCGGTCCACCCTTATCGTAGCCCTTCGTCGGAAAACCGGCGTGCTTCAACAGCGCGATAAGGCTTCCCCCGCGGTTCGCGTCCGCGAGAGAGCCCGCGGGCAGGCCGATGATTAGATCGCCATCCATTTATTTCAACTCGGACAGGGCCTTCGGAGGCATAATAATACTACTGAGCCTCATACATGACTTTACCTTGTTTGGCAATGGCGACAATAATTGAGCCATTGTCGTCCCATTCTTCGGGCGTCTTCGCTACAGCATCAATCGGCTGCCAAACGTCCGCAATCACCTCGCTCAAGAGCTCGATTCGAGACCATTGGTCCATTTCGCGAAAGTCTTCGGAAATCACTGCAAGGTCGATATCGCTACCTTCATGTGGCTGGCCATAGGCATGGCTTCCAAATAGGACGATCTGCTGCACGGAAACCCCTCGTGCGTCCAGTGCTTTGCGGAACTCCTCGATTACTTCTGGCACTGTTGTTTGATCCATCGAAGATTCTCCTTCGCTGTTGACAGCATCAGTCGCACTCGATCTTTTGTATAGGCAGTCTGCCTACGAACAAGACTTTCGGGGTATCTTGTGTCGAATACCGCCTGATCGAGCATGGCGAAAAATTCTTTTTGTTCTTGTGTCAGCGTCAACGAGCAGCGATCCGCCAACAATAATAAATTATGAATCTTTGGCGCCACGTGATTCAGGCGCAAGTCGTAAAGCGCTTTGAGAGACTTCTCGATGGAAAGATGGGCACAAAATGCTGCAAATGAATAACGGCCCGTTTCAAAAATAACCATCGCTGATTCAAGGTCGTCATCGGCTTGAATCAGCCACTCTTTTGCCCGTTTTTCAGCGTCTGATAAAGAAGTCATTGGTTGTTCTCAGCACCATGCATACTTACGCAATTCACAACACATCATAACACGTGCCTGAATACCATATAGCCCTCCGCGGCCTCCACGCTGATCTCCCTGCCACGGACCCGGGCCGTGAATTCCACGTTCTGCACGCTGGAATGGTGTATGGCGTCGCGCATTTGCGATTGATGCATAGACAGGGCCTTAAGCTTGTTATCGAGAAAATCGCTGATATCGACATAGAAATTCGGATGGAACTTTTCGCGTTCGAGACTCCAGAACAGCGATGTGTTGTCGTAGCCAAGGACGATGGGTTGAAACGGCTTGATCGATGGCACGCCGGGGCGCAGCGCAGTCCATGCCGCGCGAAACACTGCGTCATGGTCCTGGTTATATGACGACACGGGGATGGCGACCATCGTCGGTTTGAGACGATCCAGCGCGAGTTTGGCATCGCGCTCGAACAGCGAAATGAGATCGCGCCGCGGTATCGCATCGAGCCGCAGGTGCGTCTGCTCGTCGCGAAACAGCACTTCCCAATCATCAACATCGAGATACTCCATTACTGATTTCAGTTCTTCCTCGCGCGTGCCGCCACTGACGTTGTGGGTCGTGCCGTCGTAATGCTTGAGATCGCCGACGGAGCACACGATGCAATACACCTCCCCGCCCAAATGCTTGATGCGCGCCATCGTACCCGCACACCCGAAGCATTCGTCGTCCGCGTGCGGCGCGATAACCAGCATGCGCTGTTTCGCGAGGAAGGCGTCTTCAGGCGTCACGTAGTTTCTCCCGGACAAAATTATCGTAAAGCGATTCAATCTTTTCGACCATGCTGGCGAGGCTATACCCGCGCGCGTGCCCGCGCGCGGCGCTGCCCATTCGAGCGCGTCGTTCCGCGCTGTGCACCAGGCTCAGCGCCGCGGAGGAAATACCCGTCGCATCACGCGGCCGCACAAGCAAACCCGTTGCCGGTTCCTGCACGATCTCTGGAATTCCCCCGACCCGGCTCGCAACGACGGGCGTTCCCGCCGCGCCCGCTTCCAGAATGACACGTCCCATTCCTTCGTTCAGGGAAGGGACCACGCAAATATCCATCGCGGCCATCAGCTCGGGCACGTCATCCCGCATCCCGAGAAACTGAAAGCGGGTGCCCAACGGCTTTGCGCGGGATTCAAGCTCGGCGCGCAATGCGCCGTCCCCCACCAGAATAAATCGCGCGGATTCTGAAGCCTCCGCGACGAGTAGCGATGCGTCCACAAAATACGCGAATCCCTTGACGGGTTCAAGACGGCCCACAGCGCCAATCAGGATTTCGTTGGGACCAATTCCGAGCGCGGCGCGGGTCGCTTCGCGTTGCGCAATCGCGTGGTCGAACGGCGCGAGGTCGATACCGCTGAAAACCGGAACCCATTGATCCGGCCTGCCCACGGAGTGCGCGAGGTGTTCTTCGATTCCGCGTCGCGTGAGCGCGATTAGACAATCGGTCTTTCGCGCCGCATGACGCTCCAACCGTGTGTAGAGCGCAGTGAGCGCGCGGTTGAAATAGCCGAAGAAGATATGTCCGTGCGGGGTATGAAAAATTATCGGCACGCCCGCCTTTGCGGCGGCGAGACGCCCAAGGTACCCTGCCTTGGACGTGTGCGTGTGAACAATGTCGTAGCGGCCGTTGCGAAAAATATCGGTGAGTTCGCGGTACGCCGCCCAATCTTTTCGCGGAGACGGATTGCGCACGAGGTGCGGGACTCGAATGATCGCAATGGCGCCGGCGAGCGCGGTGTCCTCGATGTTTGGTTCTTCCTCCCTGGTGTAACCCGCAATCAGGTCTACATCGAACCGGGCACGATCCGCTAATTTGACCGTTTGAACGGTGTTCTCCTGCGCGCCACCCTTGCACAACCGCGTGATGACGTGTGCAACGCGCACACGCCTCATCGCTTCACTCCGAGAACGTCGAGCATCTGCGTCGTAAACCGGCGCCAGTTCAGCTCGCGCTCGATGCGGCGCCGTCCATTCTCACCCAAACGACTCGAAAATTCGGCGTCGGAAAGAATATGTGTAATCGCGTTCGCAAGGGCGTCGCGATCATCCGCGGGGACGAGCAATCCTGTCTCGTCGTGCGTAACGGCTTCCGGGGTTCCCCCTGAACTGCCCGCGACTACGGGCTTTCCGTGTGCATGCGCTTCGGCGTATACAAGTCCAAACCCTTCGACGTGCCCGCCAGGCCCCGTGCCGGAGGGCAACACGAACAGATCGCACAGCGAATACAACGCCTGCACCTCGGCGTCGCTCAACTTTCCCGCAAACGTGATGGAATCGCGCACACCCATGTTTTGCGCCGCTCGCGAACACGCCGAAATCTCCGTGCCCTGGCCAACAATCACGAGATGTGCATTTTCAAGCTTCTTGATAACGCGCGGCCATGCGCGCACAAGCGTGATATGACCTTTGCGCGGGACCATCCTGCCCACGCAAAGGACCAGCCGTTTGCCGCCAATGGGATACCGGCTTCGCATCTTTTCGAGCATGGCTGGGTCTGGCGTGGGATTCGGCGTAGCTCCGGGAAGGATTGAGATAATCCTGGTTTCGGATACGCCGAATTTGATCAACTGATCGCGGGTGAACTTGCTGATTGCAATGACGCCGCGGGCCTGCCCATAGATATACCGGAGGATTGCCGCCGCGGGGAATATGCGCTCGTATTTGAGAAACTCGTAGCCATAGGCGAGCACTGCGTAGGGCACACCAAACAGACTCCGGGCCAAGAGCCCTATCACGCCGCCGTAAGCGACGTTGATGGCGATGATGAGATCGTGGTGCGGAATCAATGGACGACAAGCCAACATGAGCGGGAACAGCCGAAACCAGCCCATGCCATATCCGCCGAACCGGATAACGCGCGTGTTCTCTTCCTGGTCGAACGCTTCACCGCCGGGAAGCTTCGGCGCAACGATGGTGACTTCGCATCCCGCCCGAACAAGTTCCCGCGCCACATTCACCGCAAGCGTGCTGATACCGCCTTCAATCGGCGGGTAATCGATGGTTATGACGAGGATGCGTACGGGGCGTTCGCTCATGGGTCGGTATTGTAACGAAAATAGCGTTGCAATTAATTGGGTTCCGAAAAACGCGGGGTATTTATTGCGCAAAAGGGTGGGGAGTGCACACCAAGGCCGCGTTTGTAAAGTACACTATTTGGACTGCGGTGGCGGAGCGGGTAGCGCAGACACCGCTTTGGCTATTTATAGGCGACGACTTCGTGCGCGCACGGTAAGGGTGGTAGTTCATCCGTGATAAACAGCCAAAGCGGCGCCTTTGGGGCCGCCGCAGTCCAAATAGGCTGCTTCGTAAAACTTAGGCTTCTTCCTAAAGCTTACGTCACTTCCAAAAACTTGGGAATGTTGAAATCGAAGCAGATTCCCTCCGAAGCATTCGGAATCACCCGGTCTTGAACTCGCTTACAATCGACTGGATTGTGGTTTTCGCGTCACCGAAGATCATGCGGGTGTTTTCGCGGTAGAAAAGCGGATTCTCGATGCCCGCGAAACCGGACGCCATAGACCTTTTTAGCACGAACACCGTGCGCGCCTTGTCCGCGTTGATAATCGGCATGCCGTAGATGGGGCTGCTTTTGTCTTCTCGCGCCGCGGGGTTCACAACATCGTTTGCGCCGATGACGATGGCGACATCCACGGATTCGATAAGCGGATTGATCTCGTCCATTTCAATGAGCTGTTCATAAGGCACATTGGCCTCGGCAAGCAGCACGTTCATATGCCCCGGCATGCGGCCCGCGACGGGATGAATCGCGTACTTCACGTCCGCTCCATTTTTTTCGAGCAATTGGCCGAGTTCATGCACCACGTGCTGCGCCTGGGCGACGGCCATTCCGTAGCCGGGGATGATCACCACGGACGACGACGCTTCGAGCACGAGGTATGCATCGGCGGGCGAAACCGATCGCGCTTCGCCTTTTGCGCCAGACGCCTGCGCACCCGCGCTCACGCCGAATCCGCCGAAGAATACATTCGCGAAAGATCGGTTCATCGCTTTGCACATGATGATGGATAAAATAATTCCGCTCGCGCCAACCAGCGACCCGGCGACGATAAGCACGGGATTGAGGATTACAAACCCCGCCGCGGCCCCGGCGAGTCCGGAATAACTGTTCAGCAGGCAAATCACAACGGGCATGTCCGCGCCGCCGATGGGAATGGTGATGAGCACGCCAAGCAGCAGGGACAGCACAATCGTCAGAAACAGGACCGCGGGCATGTAGCCTGCCAGCGGCGTTACGGCAAACAACGCGCCGCCCAATAT
>JAWXCN010000220.1:0-8728 GCA_034408725.1 Candidatus Hydrogenedentota bacterium | reverse complement strand
ATGTAGCTGAGCGAACCGCCCCACGACCAGCCCACGGCAGCAAACAATCCCGCAACGGCCGCGCGCCGGTGCCAGTCCGCCCGCCGCGACCCGAGGCATACCGCAAGGCCCGCCATCGCCGCGGGAACCATCGCGCCGCCCTCATGCCCAACAATCCCGCGATAACCCCAGCCATACGCCATCACGACTGCGGCCAACACGCACATGTAGAAACGGCTTGAGATCATGCTCCCTACTTGAGAGTCGCTTTCGTTGAGCCGGTGGTGATTCCGCCATCGACGAGCAGCGTTTGTCCGGTGATGTATGCGCTTGCGTCCGACGCGAGAAACACTACTGCGCCGTCGAGATCACGCGGCTCTCCGGGGCGGTTCAACGGGATGCGGTCGCAAATGTATTCGACCCATGCTTCGTTTTCGTAGAGCGCCGCGTTCTGGGCCGTCTTGAACCAGCCCGGCGCGAGACAGTTCACGGTGATGTCGAATTCTCCCCAGTCATCGGCGAGGCTCATCGTAAGCTGCTTTGTTCCGCCGCGGCTCGCGCAATAGGGGCCGAGTCCGGAGTACCCCGCAACGGAAGTCACCGATCCGATATTGATCACACGGCCATACCGTTTGGGAATCATGCTGCGCGTTGCAATCGCCTGCGCGACAAAAAAAGTGCCGCGCAAATTCGTATCGAGCACAAGGTTCCAATCGTCCCAGGTCACATCTTTTGCGCGCTTGCGCACATTGCACCCGGCATTGTTCACGAGAATGTCGATTCTGCCGCATGCAGCCACCGCATCATCGGCCATGTGTTGAATGCTGTCGTAATCGCGCACGTCAAGCTCAATCGCGATGCAGCGGCGTCCAAGGGAATCAATCTCTTTTTGAAAGAGCTCAAGCGCGCCCCGCGTCCGGCTGGTCACCACCAAGTCCGCGCCGGCCTTAGCCAGCGCGCGGCCCATGTACTGGCCCAGCCCACGGCTGGCGCCGGTGACGAGCGCCCACTTCCCACCCAGGTCGAATGTATTCTTCATCTCACTCGTCCCCATGCAAAGGCCGTCTACGGCGTCAACACCACCTTCATCAATCCAACTTCCCGTGTGTGCAACCGCGCGAACCAATCCGGTGCATCCTCCAACGGGGCGACGGCGCCAATCAGCGGTCTAACATCAATGTGGCCGAGCGCCATCAGTTTCAGCGCGGAAGCATATTCGCCCGCCGACGCGCACGACCCAAACACGCTGATTTCGCGCGTGACGACGCGTTGAAGTGGAAACTGAACCTCCGAGCTTACGTTGCCGACCAGCACCACGGCGCCGCCCTTGCAAGCAGACGCAATAGCTGCGTCGACAGTCGCACTTGTGCCTACAGCTTCGAATGCGGCATTGGCGCCGGTTCCGTCTGTCAGCTTGAACACTTCACTCGGCACATCTACTCGATCCGCATTCAAAATATGTTTTGCGCCGCATTGCAATGCGAGCGCAAGCCGCGAGTCATCGACATCCACGGAAACTATCTGCTTATAACCCTGCGCGCGTAACGCCTGCACAATCAGCAGTCCGATCATCCCCGCGCCAACGACTACCGCCGTATCCTTCGGAACGGACGTAGCATGCGCAACCGCGTGCAACGCCACCGACACCGGTTCGACCATTGCCGCATGTTCAAACGGCACTTCCGCCGGCACGGAATACAGCACGCGCGCGGGCACGCACACAAACTCCGCGAACGCGCCATGCTGGCGATATTCCGCGCACGACACGCCCAATACGCGCCGGTTCTCACAAAGGTTCACGCGGTCCTGCCTGCAATACGCGCAGGTCCCGCAGAAAATCGTCGAGTCAAATGTAACCCGATCGCCGGTACGCCAGTTTACAACCTTGTCACCAGTTTCCGCGATGACGCCCGACGCCTCGTGCCCCATGATGATCGGTGGAATGCGGCGGCCCGTCGATCCATCCATGCCATGAACATCGCTGCCGCAGATACCGCACGCGCGCACGCGCACCAACACTTCGTCCCGCTTTGGCGCGGGAACTGGCACGTCCTCCATGGCAAACGTGTTGTACGCCGTGAGGACCAGCGCCTTCATGCCGATTGCACCATTTCGATCAACTTGTAGATGCAGAAAAACGTATAGAGCACAAAGGCAAGCGCGAGCCCAACCGCGAAAACTTTGTGCGCCCGCAGGAGCGGCCGGACTTCGTCACTGAACATGCGTGGCATCACGATATACAGGGAAAGTCCAACGGCAATTGCCTGAAGCGGCGTCAGCAGCAGACCATCCAATATCGCGCTCATCTGCACGAGAAACACAGGCTGCGCGCCCAGCGTGTAAATGATCCCCATGTTTGTCGTCGCAATCACAACAAGGATCGTCCGAAATTTTAATTTCCACGGCCATCGCGCGGTCGCCGGAAACAGGATGCGGGCGCAATCCGTCAACAGCCGCGGCCATCCGCTGAATTGGCCGATCATCGTGCTCAACATCGCGGCCAGCGCGGCAATAATGAACAGGTTGGCGCCCCAGCGTCCGCCGTGCTCCCCAAAAATGCGCGCGAGGTCGGTGGCGACTTTTTCTCCTCCAGGCACGATCTCTTGTGGACGCAACACGCCATTGCCGGCAATTAGAAACATCGCAGTCACCACAACTCCGATAACCAGCGCGAGTGTGGCATCGAACGTGACTACACGCCGCCAACCGCGCAGATCATGCGCCTGTTCTATCGTGAGCGATTTAAGCGCGGCCTCGTCCGCGGGCTGGCCAAAATCGCGGTCGCGTGTCATGCCGTATCCCGCGCCCATCACCCAGTACGTGTACCACACCTGGCTCGCGAACCCGCCCGCCGCCCATCCCAGCAATGGCAGAATTTCCGTCCACGGCGACGTGCTGGAAAATGCTTTCTCAACCGCCCACGCCGGCGGATCGGGAATCCGGAAACCAAACAAACCGCCCATAACCTCCATCGTACCCGGCCACGTGCGAATCGCCACCGCGCACGCTCCCACAACAATGAGCAGCACAAGCAGCGACATGATGTGTTTCAGCGGTTCGAATTTTCCGCTCCATACCACCGAGATAACGATCAATACCGCGATCCAGCCCATGAGCACGGGCGAGACGCTGGGGAAAAAATATGCCGCGAGTTTTCCGGTCAATACCGCCAGCGCCGCGGTGGATGTTGCGCCAGCGATGACTTGCCCCACGAACACCGGCCAGATGACCCAGTTCTTTGGTCCCGGCGTTCGGGCCATCATGTCGATCATGCCTTCGCCAGTGGTCACGGTATAGTGCGCGCCAGCAAGGCCAATCCAATACTTCGAGAATATCGCAATCACCGGAACCCACAGAATCGCCACGCCAAAAATCGCACCAGACCTCGTGGCCAGCAACACTTCACCCGAACCGATGTACTCCCCGCACCAAACCAGCCCCGGTCCCAGCGCCATGATTAAGGCAAGCCCACGCGGCGGCGGTGCAATACCTCTGAATTCGCCATTTGTTTTGCCCATGCGATTCCCCAGTGCGAAATAAGCCACGAGCATACGCCGCACCGCGCGCCACGGCAACTGCGGCCTTGGAGTGCGGTTGCGTTAGCTGCCGCTTTTACTTCAAGACACCGGTAGCGCCAACCAACTACCCAAGACTCCTTGCGCTACCGCAGTCCAAATGTTCCTATCCCAAAACGACTCAGTCCACTACCCCAAAACCGCGCTTTAACAAGAAGCCTATTTGGACTGCGGCGGTCCCCAAGGCGCCGCTTTGGCTGCTTATCACAGATGGCCTACCCTTACTGTACTGCCGTGCGCGCAAGAAGTCGTCGCCCATAAACAGCCAAAGCGGTGTCTGCGCTCCGAAGCGAAAGCGGTAGCTGCGTCCGAAGCGGACTCCGCTACCGCACTCCAAGGCGACGCAAAACAAAATGGTCCGGCGCTTCAGGCGCCGGACCATTAAAAAACCACAATCGTATTGCTAACTAATTAGTGACGGTGAACTCCACGTCGAGTTGCGTGATGTTGCCTTGTTTGTCGGCGACTTCCGCGTGCAGCACCGTCTCGACACCAGGCGGGAACAGTTCTGACAACGCCGTTTCATATACACCGTCGCTGACCTGGGTCATCAAGTCGGCCAGATTCGCGCCAGCGACGCGACCTGCAATTGGAATGTTCATGTTGACCTTCAGACTTCCATTCCGGATGCCGCTATACGCATCCGCAACCCCAACCCGGATGACATGCAACGGGCCGGGATTGTTGCCGGGCCGCGGCGAGCTCACGGTAAGCGTCGGGCGCAGATCGTCCAGGAACCAGCCGAAGTCTTCGTTCTCCGTGCCTTCGCCGAGGTTGATTGGGCAACCCAGATCAATCCATCGCACAAAGGTCAGTTTTTCCGCGTCAGTGAGCGGTTCAACGCCGCTGTCTGGCGGAGGCATTATCGAGCCTTTGAAATCGAGATCGCTCTCATTGATTTCCGCCCCATCGGGCAACGTATTCGCATTCCCCGGAACGCGCTCAGTCGGGTGGTCCTTATTTTTCCAGCCGTCAAGCCGTTTGCCATACAGCTTCCAGATCAACAGGCTGCGCCTGCTTTGGAACATGCGGACATAGCGGCTCGCATTGGTCTGACGCCATTTCGGCTTCCCGTTTAACGTAACGATAGGCTTGTGGCCCCATTCCGCATCCTGGTCCGCGGCAAGGCGCGCATAATCGCCGGGAATATCCTCTTCATTCATCTGGCGATCATCAAGCACGAGATTGCCCGGAGGACTCGAGCTCTTTTTCGTATGGCACTGCGCGCACTTCTTCTTCAGAATCGGCCGGATGTCGCGGTAAAACTCGACATTGACCACACTCTTGTCCACTTTTTCTACCGAATCGCCTTCGCTTTTCTTTTTTGTCAGAAGCGGCGTCTGCTTCGTTAGGTCCCAGAGCTGATAGCCGGATTTGGCCGCTTCAGTCGTCGCGAAGTCGAGCGGCTTCTGGCTATGCGCATGGCAACCACCGCAATCCTGCCGCACTTCGCCCGGCCGCACCTGATGCCAGGTCTGCGCCATGTTCAACACCATTCCATTCTTATCAAGCGCCTGAAACGTAAAGGGCGTGTCCGCCGGAATCTTCGCAAGAAAGCTTGTGTCCGGATTACCCGTCGCATCAAGGATGGGGTTGCCGCCGGGATCGAACTTGCGCACGGGAATTTCACCGAGGATGCGCAGCCGTTCCGAGGCGTGGCTGCGGAAGTGACGGCCCTGGTTCGGTCCGATATAACGATCCGTAATGGGTTCCATCATCAATAGGCGGATCGCCCAAATGTCGCTGTTCTTGTATAGGCCTGCGTCCGCCCCCTGCCAAAACCAGTTGCTGCTTTGTTCATTCTCGGAAGTATTAAAAGCGTCAAGCCCATTAAACGTATCAAGCCAGGACACAACGTATCCGGGCTTGGTGTCGCGTTTCATCAGGCTACTCGTGCCGACGAGTCCATATGGCGTGCCTTCGGGCAGATGTGGCGATTCGCTGCCGTCGTTCGGCAACCACTCGAGTTCGGCAGGTTCATCGACGCCATAAACATCGCGGTAAGTGACGACGGGCCGGGGCCAAACTTCGTTCCAATTGTGCGAGTTCTTGATCAACACCATCTCGTCGGCGCCGTTGATCGTGTTGGAATTCGGTATCAGGTAAAGACCGGCATCAGGAGCAGGCAAGGCTTCGGGACGGTTCAACGCATTGACCGGCCCGCCGGAGTACGCTACCAACAAATCGTTGTTCGGCGCGCCGCACGGATGCGTAAACTTTCCAACGCGCTCCCCGTTTGGTCCCTCCGCCGCGGCCTCGTCGGCGCCGCTCGAGAACGGCGTGATGACGCTAATGCCCTTCGGTGTGAAGCTCATCTGCTGCGGCCATTCCACGCCGTTGCTGAGAAACTGCGTGAGTGGTGGGTTCAGTTTTCGATCCCAGCTATGGAACGGCGCTTCGCCCGCCGGTGGCTGGGAAGGCAGGCGATAGAGCGTGCCAAATCCAAAGTTGTTGAGGTTGTAATAATTCTCGATGACAAGGTCTTCGTCGGAAAGCTGCGTGACGAAGTGGAACGCCTGTCCATAAAGAAACGAGCTGATTACAGGTTCCCAATGCCGCCCATCCGGCCAAATGGCCCACGCGCCCCACATGCGGCTGTCGCGCACCCCCTGCGCCTCGTAGGAACTGAAAAGAAGACGCCCATCTTTCAACGGCGCGGGATGCATCGCACTGCCGATGTTCATCGGCGCAATGCACTGCACATTGGACCCGTCATCATCCATGACGTGCAATTGCAACGTCGGCGCGGTGTAATACAGGCGCGGCGGCGTAAACGCATTGCGCCCGCTTACAAACGCGACCTTTCCGCCCGCAACGGGACACGGCCCAAGATTCACGATGCCGTGCCGGAGCATGTTCAAGCTCCAGTCTTCAGGATCAACCGGGTTGGTCGGGTGCCACGTGCCCGCGCCCGTGTTCGGCGTGAACTCGCCGTGCGTAAGCTGCTTGACCTCCCGCGTTTCCAGATTGATCTTGAAAATGTCCGAGCCGGCTTTCGATATGTTGTACCCGCCGACCGGATGGACCTGGTGAAAGAACGCGTAAAACACCCATTTGCCATTGAACGACACGAAGGGATCGGTCACCGCGCCTTCCCCAGCCTCCACCAGCACTTCTTCCGAACCATCGGGATGCAGCAGCATGAGATCGCTGCCCGGTTCGACGAACGTGGGGTGGAACACTTCCGGCCATACCGCTTGCTGATTGTCACCGTGGCGCGGCTGCCGGACGTAAACAATATCGTAGTCGATTGCCGCTATTGCCGTGGTGATTCCGCCCAGCGTGAGCACGCCCAACAGGCACACCAAGCCAAACTTCACAATGCGAAAGTCCAACACATTTAATCCCCTACTTCAGCCAGGCACGAGACCCCACAAGTTGGCTAGCAACCCGCGTACCCGTTCAACCTGCCATGGGTTCACCCCAAGCGGCCACAAGACACACCCCACCCGTCAGGTGCAGTTGTTTTGGCGTAACACACTGAAACACAGTGCTTTACACAACTGTTTTCACCCCGGATGCCTTTGTCTTGGGTCGCGTGACATCTATCCGTCGCCCGTACATGAGCTACCCCCGCGGGCGACGACAAATGTCACATGGTGGACAAAAATGTTCCGCGCTTCACGCACTACCCAGCGCCTTCGGCACGGGAACGAGGAATTTGTATCACGATTTAGGTCATAAGTCAAGCAAAATCAATTGTTTACAAACTAATTCCGATATTTTGTTGAATTCTGCGAATTGGCGTATTCTGCGACGTACAGTCCCATACAAGTAGCGAAATGAACTGCGCAGATTCTCACGACGCTTTCTAAAACGACCATTTGTGTGACGAATCAACGTTCGTCTATCCGCCGAATTTCTGCCGCGATCAACTCGCGCGTGAACGCGCGCGCTGCAACGCATCGGGAAGCGCGCGCACAACGGAATCGATTTCCAATTCGTTCGTCTCTCTGCCCAGACTGAACCGGATCGCGGATTGCGCAATCTCGTAAGATTGTCCCATCGCGAGCAACACATGCGATGGATCAAGTGATCCCGCGGTACACGCCGATCCGCTGGATACCGCAATCCCCGCGACATCCAACGCCAACACCATCGACTCGCCATCGACGCCCGGAAACCGGATGTTACTGATCGTCGGCACGCGTTCGACCCCGCCCGCATTGATGATCGCATCCGGTGATTGCGCTAGCGCCTCGCGTTCAAGCCGATCGCGCAGTCCCGCCGCGCGCGCGGACACCTCCTGCATCTCCATCCGCGCAAGCTCGCACGCCGCGCCGAATCCAACAATGCCGGCAACGTTTTCAGTGCCCGCCCGGCGTTCGCGCTCTTGTCCGCCACCGACCGCCTGGGGCATCACGTCAATTCCTTTGCGCACGTAGCACGCCCCGACACCTTTAGGCGCATACAACTTGTGCCCGGAAATCGAGAGCAGGCCAATCGGTGTTCGCCGCACGTCAATCGAAAGTTTGCCCGCGGATTGGACCGCGTCCGTATGGAACACGATGCCGCGCTCCTCGCACAACGCGGCGATGCGGCCAATGGGTTGAACCGCCCCCGTTTCATTGTTGGCGTGCATAATCGAAACCAGCACGGTGTCATCTGTTATCTGTTCGACAAGCGCATCCAACAACACGATCCCGTCGCTATCAACGGGCACAACGACAACCTCGATGCCTTCGCCGCGTAGGGATTCGGCCGCGTGCAGCACGGCATGGTGTTCGACCGCGGACACCACCACCCGCTTCCTGCCCCGCGCACTGGCCGCAACCACCCCGCGCACCGCAAGATTGTCCGCCTCAGTGCCGCCGGACGTAAACAGGATTTCGCGCGGCGCCGCGTTCACCAGCGCCGCCACCTGGTCCCGCGCATCATCCACCGCTCGCCGCGCCTCCCGCCCGAACGAATGCACCGACCCCGCATTTCCGAATTGAGCACGAAGATACGGCAGCATCGCATCAAAGACTTCCGCCCGCACCGGCGTCGTCGCGCTGTGATCAAGATAAATCCGCTGATTCATAGCCATTGCAATATCCTATCGGGAGGGCATGTTCACGGGAGGGCGCGCGTCCCCGCGCGCCGGGTTTCCTCCCAAATCCCCAATCCAAAATCTAAAATCTAAAATCCATACAACTCCCCATACTTCCTCTCCAAGTATCCCAGGTAATCCT
>JAWXCN010000219.1:0-5898 GCA_034408725.1 Candidatus Hydrogenedentota bacterium | reverse complement strand
TCTTAAGTCCCCCTTTGAAGGGGGATTTAGGGGGATGTAATTCGCGTTTAATCGAAAAGGAGTATTCAGACCGAAGATACAACATCCCCCCTACCCCCCTTCAAAGGGGGACTTTAAAAGTCGCGTCGCAGACTTTCCTACTTGACGCGCGAGCGGCGTAAGCTGAGATGAGCGACTAGAGTGCGCGTAGGTGTCAACACGCTCTTCCTCATTCCCCGCGAAGTGGGGGGCACGGAAATTTACGTGCGCAGCCTGCTTCCGGCACTGCAGGCCGCGGAACCTGATTTGTCGCTCGTGGTTTTCACCAACCGTGAAAACCACGATACTTTTTCCGATTACGAGCGCGTGCTAATTGAGGTGAACGCCACGTCGCGGCCACGCCGCATCCTCGCTGAGCAATTCGCGTTACCCGCCGCCGCGAAACGCGCGAGTGTCGACGTGCTCTATTCGCCTGGGTACACCGCGCCGTTGCGCGCTCCGTGTCCGCAGGTCGTCACCATCCACGACACGCAGTTTCTCGATTTCCCCGAAGATTTTCCGTGGCTGTCACGCATGGCGCAACGCGTGATCGTTGGCGGGGCCGCGCGTCGGGCGGGCGCCGTCACTACCGTGTCGGAATTTTCAAAGGGCCGGATTGCGGAGCGGTTCGGCGTGCCGCGCGACCGGATTGTCGTCGCGCACTCTGCGTTGTCTGGTTTGTTCGCCCACCCCCAGACCTACGCAATGGAAGAACCGTTTCTGCTCTACATCGCGAACACCTACCCGCACAAAAACGCGACCCGGCTCGTCCGCGCGTTCGACAGTATCAAAGACCGCATACCGCACGCGCTTGTCATCTGCGGACAACCCCGCGAAGGTGAACCGCCGCCGCATCCGCGCGTGAAACGCGTTCATTACGTCGCCTATGAAGAACTCATCGGCATGGTTCAGACTGCGGACTTGCTCGTATTCCCGTCGTTATACGAAGGCTTTGGACGCCCCGTTGTCGAAGCACAGGAAGCCGGCACACGTGTCATTGCGTCGCGTTCCGCCGCTATCCCCGAAATCGGCGGCGATGGCGCCACTTATTTCAACGGAGAAGATGAACGTAGTATTGCGCAGGCGATACTGGATACGCTGAACGAACCGGAATCCGATAGAGCCGCTATGATCGCGAAAGGCCGCGAGAACGCGAAACGGTTTACGTGGGACACGTGCGCCCATGCAACGATGTCCGCGTTCAACCAAGTGAGGGATCGAAAATGAGTAAGCCAACACGAAATATGTTATCCCCATTGCGAATCGTTGCAATTGGAATGTTGTTTGCTGGTGGTTGGCACCCTTCTCGCGCCGTTAACATTGATGACAAAGCATTGGAAATTGGGGCGAAGGAACGGGCTGGAAATAAGGCCGAACCGATTAGCCTTCCGAGCGCGCACCAACTGATCACCGCAATGTACCCGGTTCCAATCAGCTACGAAGGTCCGATATCGTACTCACACACGCCGTTCAAGATTTTCTACACCATAACGCGCAATGAACCGCTTTCAAGCGCATTGGATCGGCTTATTGCCGATAGCCGGGGTTTGCTCACCTGGACGAAGTTGCGCGGGACCATCGTTATCAAACCGAAGGTACAGGCGGATGAACATCATGCTATGGCCGCGAAGGTTTCCATCTCCGTAGAATCCGCATCGACTTGGGAAGCTTTTAAGGCGCTGGAAAAGGCTATCAATAGGGCGAAGGATCGACAGAAGTTTCTCCATATCTTCCCGGCATCGTTTCTCTACGGCGGTTATCCGCGGCCAGAATTCACGAACGATAAAACGCTGACGCTTAAAATTGTCAATGTCACCGCCCGAGAGGCCGTCTGCGCGGTTATGGCCGATTCCCCACTGTCCTTGTCGTATATCTATATGGAGTCGCCAGAGGAAGAGGAGTTGGATAGTCTCTTGATCGTCATAATTGATATCGAAAACGCGCAACCGCGGAAACCAACCCCCGAACAATTTGAGTTTTGGAATAGAGAAGGTGCGTTTAAGCGACCCGAATGATCGAACCATTTCTATGCGTTTCGGATTTCCTTTGGACCAACTGGCCCACGTGGCGTGAATTCCTGCTCCACGGCCCGCCGATGCTTTTA
The DNA here is from genome assembly GCA_034408725.1 of Candidatus Hydrogenedentota bacterium. GTDB lineage: Bacteria > Hydrogenedentota > Hydrogenedentia > Hydrogenedentales > SLHB01 > JABWCD01. Next base: position 3,776 of record JAWXCN010000219.1, on the reverse strand, counting down.
TGGGCGTTCGTAGCGCTGACTTTTGCAGGATGGGTCAAACGGCGGTTCGAGTGGCGCACCGGCTACACGCGCAAGATTTTTCATTTCCTGATTTTCTTCACCGTCGCCGGCCTTCAAATTTTCTCCGGCATACGCGCGGTGTGCCTGTTCGGTGCGATGACGTCCTGCGTGATCGCGTTCGCGATCCTGCGCGGCGCAGGCTCGCTCCACTACGAAGCCGTAGCGCGCGAAAAGGACGCGCCGTACCGCACGCACTACATCATCGTGCCCTACCTCGCCACCCTGTTCGGAGGTTTGACCTCCACCATACTATTCGGTCCTTTCGCAATCGTCGGGTTTCTGGTCACCGGCGTCGGCGACGCCATCGGCGAACCTGTCGGCACAAGGTTTGGCAAGCACCCGTACCGTGTGCCGTCCATGCGCGGGGTGGTGTGCACGCGCACACTGGAAGGGTCGGCCGCCGTGTTCCTCGTATCAACGCTTGCCGCAGCGACGGCCTTCGCGCTGTTGCCTGCCGTTTCCCTAAGCACTACAACATTACTCATCGCCATTCTCGTAGGCGCTCTGAGCGCCGCATGCGAGGCCATCTCTCCACACGGCTGGGATAATTTCACCCTGCAAGTGATACCAGCGGCCCTCGCGTGGTTCGTGTTATAACCACTCGAAGCGATGTGTCCGGTTCCGCGTTATGGCCGCTTCCGCGTTATGGCCGTCTCCCGCGTTGTCCCGCGTTGTGGCCGGTCTCCCGACCGCGCCACACCCTCCGACCGACAGGTCTCCATCTTCATTCACCAACGCGCAACCCGCCCCTACCAAGAGTTCATGGTATTATTGCTGTGTACAAGCGACGCGCTAAAAATGAACGGTTAGACCAATGCCCGAATACATTTCGCAACCCGGAGAAGCAGCAGTCGCCGAGACCAAACCCAAGGTCAAGCGGCCGCCCATGTTCCGTGTGCTAATGCACAACGACGACTATACTACAATGGATTTCGTCGTCGAAGCCTTGTGTACGATTTACGGGAAGGATTTTGAAGAAGCCTTTCGCATAATGCTGCAAATTCATCATCAGGGCATCGGCATGTGCGGCGTGTTCCCGCAGGAGATTGCCGAGACCAAGATCGCGGAGACCCACGACCGCGCGCGTGCGAGTGGTTTCCCCCTGATGTGTTCCATGGAGCCCACGGAGTAGTACATGTTCAGCAAACCGCTTCAATCATCTCTGGGTAACGCGCTTTCGGAAGCGCGCCAGCGCCGCCATGAATATTTGACCGTCGAGCACCTGTTGTTCGCATTGCTCGAGGATTCACAGGGGCGCGACATCCTGCTGAATTGCGGAGCAAACCTTGACCAGCTTCGCGCGGCCATCGAGGACTATTTTCAAACGCAGGTCCCCAGCGTTGCCGGTTCGCGGGATTTCGTCCCGCAACAGACCGTCGCGTTCGAGCGGCTGCTCGAGCGGTCTGTCGCGCACGTGCATTTCGCCGGCAGGCAGGAAGTGAACGCGGGCGACGTGCTCGCCGCAATCTTTGAAGAAAAGAACAGCAACGCCGCGTATCTTCTTCAATCCGAAGGCGTCACGCGGCTGGACGTCTTGAATTACATCTCCCACGGCGTATCGAAACGCCCCACCGGGGGCGGCGAGGCAATTCCCGCCGAGGATGGAGATGCGCGCGAACGCTCGCCGCAGGACCCGCTCGATGCGTTTACCGTAAACCTCAACAAGCGCGCCGCGGACGGAAAAATCGATCCGCTGATTGGCCGCGACATGGAACTGCGGCGGACGCTTCAGGTGTTGTGCCGCAGACGCAAGAACAATCCCATTTTCGTTGGCGAACCCGGCGTAGGCAAGACCGCCATCGTCGAAGGTCTGGCTCTGCGTATTCATCAGGAGCGCGTGCCCGATGCGCTGAAGGAAGCGGAGATTCTTCAACTGGATTTGTCCGCACTAATCGCGGGCACGAAGTTTCGTGGCGAATTCGAAGCACGCCTGAAGGCTGTCCTCGGCGCGCTGCTGGAAAAGAAGCACATTATCCTCTTCATCGACGAAATCCACATGCTCGTCGGCGCGGGCGCTACCGGCGACGGCACCATGGATGCCTCGAATATCCTCAAGCCAGCCCTCGCATCCGGCGATCTGCGGTGCATCGGCTCGACCACGTTCGAGGAATACAAGAACCATTTCGAGCGCGACAAGGCACTCTCGCGGCGGTTCCAGAAAATTGAAATACACGAGCCATCGGTCGGGGAGACCGTGCTCATCCTTCGCGGACTAAAATCGGCATACGAGGAACACCACGGCGTAACGTATACCGACAGCGCGTTGCGGGCCGCGGCGGAATTGTCCGCGAAACACATCAACGACCGGTTCCTTCCCGATAAAGCCATTGACGTGATCGACGAAGCAGCGGCCGCGGTGAAACTGCTCCCCGCGAACGCGCAAAAGAAAACCATCCGTCCCGCGGACATCGAAAAGATCGTCGCGGACATCGCGAAGATCCCCGCGCGTAGCGTGTCGTCGTCGGATAAGGAACAACTGGGTTTACTTGAGGACAATCTGAAACACGTTGTCTATGGCCAGGACGAGGCGATCCACGTGTTGACCACGGCGATCAAACGCTCGCGCGCGGGTCTCGGCAACGAGGAAAAACCGACGGGTTGTTTCCTGTTCACGGGCCCGACCGGCGTGGGCAAAACGGAGGTCGCCAAGCAACTCGCGTCGATCCTCGGCGTACACTTCGCGCGCTACGATATGAGCGAGTACATGGAAAAGCACACCGTCGCCCGGCTCATCGGCGCGCCGCCAGGCTATGTCGGATTCGATCAAGGCGGTCTGCTCACGGACGAAATTCGCCGAAACCCCTATTGCGTACTACTGCTCGACGAGATCGAAAAGGCGCACCCGGACCTGTTCAACATTCTCCTCCAGGTCATGGACCACGCGACGCTCACCGACAACAACGGCAAGAAAGCGGACTTCCGCAATGTCGTGCTGATCATGACGTCCAATGCCGGCGCGCGCGATATGGCGTCGCAAACCATCGGCTTCAGTTCACGGATCGACGACGTGGCCAGCAAGGGCATGAAAGCCATCGAGAAGGCGTTCACCCCGGAATTTCGCAACCGGCTTGACGCGATTATTTCGTTCCATTCGTTGTCGCCCGAGATCATGTTGCGCGTCGTCCGCAAGTTCATCGAACAACTACAATCCCAACTCTCCGCGCGGAAGGTCACGCTCAGCGTCACAGACGCGGCCCGCGCATGGCTCGCCGAGCACGGCTATGACCGCGCGTTCGGCGCGCGTCCGCTTGGACGGCTGATCCAAACCGATATTAAGGACGCCCTCGCCGATGAAATGCTCTTTGGCAAACTCGAGAAAGGCGGAAAAGTCGTGGTGGACGTCGGAAGTGAAGAAGGGAAGCTCAGCTTTGTCTTCGAGTGATTTTGGTTTTTGGATTTTAGATTCTGGATTGAACGCATCGGTGGAGACACCGTTTTGTGAAGCTCCGGTCAATCGCGCAACAGGGTTTCCACTCACTTCGTTACAGACCGCTTCGTATACTCTTCCAATCCAGAATCCAAAATCCAAAATCCAAAATCGCTAATGCCACTGTTCCGTCTATCCAGCGAACTCGCATTTCCCAATCCCGCGCTTGCACTACCTGATGGACTGCTTGCCATTGGCGGCGACTTGTCGATTGACCGTCTCTTGCTCGCCTATCGTTCCGGGATTTTCCCGTGGTACACGGAAGATGATCCTATTCTCTGGTGGTCGC
>JAWXCN010000218.1:0-9044 GCA_034408725.1 Candidatus Hydrogenedentota bacterium | reverse complement strand
GGGGCGGCAGCAGCGGCTGCAGCGGCCATTTCCGCCTGCTTGGCCGTCATGGCCGCGGTGAAAGTTTCGATTGTCGTTACGCGGGCCTTTAGGGCGTCCGCCTTGGCATCGGCTTCGACGGCCTGATCGCGCAACGCTTGCGCCTGGACCTGAAGGTCCGTGACTTGTTTCTGAATTTCATCGACTCGGGCTTTCAGCACGTCTGGACCGACCTTTGCCAACTCATCCAGCACGGCATCCACATCGGGCGCAGCGGGCGCCGCTTCAGCCGGCGCGGGAGCTGCTTCAGCAGGGGCGGCTTCTGCCGCGGGCGCAGGCGCGGCCGCGGGTGCGGCTTCCTGAGCGATTCCGCTAAATGACCCAAGCGCCAGCGCGATGATGATTCCCAGTCGATTTACTTGCACGATACGATACCTCTCGTCTATTCAGGGCCGCGCAGCGGCCCCACTGCTAATGATTGAACACAAACTCTTTGGAATTCAGTACGCTCCACATCACGTCTTCGATGGCAAGTTTCTTGTCCACGGCGGTCGTGATGTAGTTTTCAACATAGGCTTGCTCATCGGCCGTAGGCGTGCGCGAATACGCCGCAAGCCAGATGTCTTCCGCCATTTGCGTGGGAGTAAGCTCGGAACTCGCCAGTTTTTCCAGACGTCCACCCGCGGTATTCAACGCCGTCGTCATCGTGTCGCCGTTGATTAGGTGCAGCACCTGGGCCAATGTGGGTTCAGCTCGCCGTTCGCACGTACACACGGTGGAACGTGCGGGACGGCCAAATAGTCCGAGGAAGTAGTTGCCGCTGTTGCCATCGGCAACTTCCACCGCTTGGGCGCCCATTGGCAGGCCAGGGAATTTGACCTTGCTCGCCGTGACGTTGGCAATGGCGTCGAGCAATTGCTCGGCGCCGAGGCGGCGCACGCTTTGCGCCGCGAAATTGCGCTTGTCGCGTATGTTCGGATCGCGCGGTTGCGTGATCATTTGGTATGTGTACGAATTGCAAATGTCGCGGACGATGGCGCGCAGATCGTATTTTACATCGATCAGGCGTTTGGCCATCGCGTCTTCTAATTCCGGGTGCGAAGGAGGGTTCGTCACGCGGACATCGTCTGGCGGGTCCGTAATGCCGCGGCCGAAATAGTGCTGCCACACGCGGTTCGCGATCGATTTCGCGAACCACGGATTCTCCGGCGCGGTCAACCAGTCGGCCAGCACGGCACGCCGGTCTTTGCCGGTGCAGTCCGGCGTGTCGCCACCCAGATACTTCGGCGCCATCGGACGGCCATCTTTCAGGTGGTTCACCTCGCCGCTGCGGCGGTCAAAGATAATGCTTTCGCGCGGATCGCTGGAACCCTTTTTGCCCACTTGCGCAAAGAACGCCGAGAACGAATAGTAATCGTCCTGGGTCCATCGCTCGAATGGATGGTTATGGCAGGCGGCGCACTTGATCTGAATACCCATGAACACCTGGGCGACATTCTCGGCCATCAACAGGGGGTCCGCCTCGGCCGCGTAGAAGTTCACCGCGGGCGACGTGAAATTGCCGCCTTGCGAAGTGAGCAACTCACGCACGAGTTCGTCCATGGGCTTGTTCTGCATGACGGCCTGGCGCAGCCAATCGTTGTAACGGTGCAGCGCCTTCCGGTCGATGATATTTGCCGCGGTTTGCACGCGCAGAAGGTCAGCCCATTTCATTGCCCAGATTTCACTGAACTCGGGCCGTTCGAGCAGTGTGTCGATCAGCTTCGCGCGTTTGTCGGGCGCGGCGTCCGCAAGGAAAGCGCGCGTCTCGTCGGCGGATGGAAGCGCGCCGAGAATATCCATATAAAGGCGGCGCACGAAAATTTCGTCGCTGGTGCGCGTTGTCGGCGGAATGCGCAGCTTCTTGAGCTTGTTGAAGATTTCTTCATCGATATAGTTTGCCGCGACGGCGTCGGCGGGCCATTCCATAGTGAGGCCCTGCGGAATCACGATGACCTTAGAGACCACCGCGAAACTGCCAAACCTGGCCATGATATAGCCTTCACCCTGATCGCCGGCGGTTGCGACGGCGCTGGCGATGTCAAACCCGCAGGTCTGATCGTCGCTGCTGCTCATGACGGCAAGACTGGTGACGTCGCGGTCTGATCCGTCCGAATACAGTCCGCGAACCACGAATCGCTGTTGCGATCCGTTGCCTTCCAAAACCGCTGACTTCGGAAGAATTTCAACGCCCGTCAATGACGGCGGCGGCGCGGGATCGTTCTGCGCGCCTTCCGCTATCCAACGGTGCAGGGTGTTGTAGAGCTGCGTGTCCTTTGTGAACCGTTCGCCGCCGTCGTGTACGACGCCGCCGGTCGCCTTCAATAGCATCAGGCTGTCGTTTGGGCTGCCGGTATTCATGCGCCTGCCGCGGTTGTCACGCGTCAGATTGATGTAGTCCATGCCAGGATCGAACCCGAACAGTGATACGCGGAAACCATTTTTGCCTTGCGCGCTGCCGTGACACGAGCCCGCGTTGCATCCGGCCTTCATCAGAATCGGTTCGACGTCGTTCGCAAAACTCGGCGAAGGATTCACCGCCGCGTTCGTGACTTTTACCGGGACCGTCACCGTATTTCCACCATGCACGACCGTGGCGACAGCTTCGCCGTCGGCCACCGCAAGGAAGTTTCCATTTTCAAATTTCGCGATCCCTTCTTTATCGAAGGTAACCGTTGCTTCGAGGGACCGGTCCAGTGTGACGCCGTCTTCGCGCGTGCCGACGACAACAAAACGCTGTACATCGACCTGGTTTTCCAACTGGATTGCGGCGGGATACGCCGAGAGCGTTTCGGCGCCAGCCGTGTGCGCGGCCAACGCCGCCACCATCATGGTCATGCTATAAAATGCTATCTGCTTCACAGCTCAATTTCTCCAACTTCGGTTTTGTTGTCGCATGGCCGCCGGCTGTTCCGGCCTCAGCCCGTCGAAGCGACAGGGAACCTGGTTTTCCGCTCCGGTTCATCGGGCTTGGGCTGATCCGGTGTCGCCGCCGGAGTTGGCGGGGGCGCCGCGGCCGGTGGTAGAGGCTGAAACACCTGCAATGTTCCACTTCCCCACTGGTGCAACACGTCTTCTTCTTCAGCCTTTAACACGGTCCGGATAAACAATCCATTGAATTTTCCTACCGGCGCATCAGCCGCGATTTCAATGGGGAACGACAATTCCTTGGTTTCAACCGTCAGCGGCTGCGGTATTGTCGTGCAGCCTTTCGGAAGGCCAAGCAACTCGGCATTGAACGAACCCGCGAATTGCTGGGCCTGATTCACAACCACCTTGAGTTCCGTTGGCTTACCCTGTTCGCTTTCCGCTTTGGCGACATCGAACGTTACCCATGGCGCGGCAATCATCAAGGGCGTCAGGGGGGTGCACACTGTATACCCCGAACTTGTGCCGATTACGGCAACCCGGTACGTACCCGCGGCGGCCGCGCTACCTGCATTGAGGAAAAGCGCCGCCTCGGCGCCGGCTTCGGCTATATCGGCGGTGCCTGACCCCACGCCTGCCGGCGTCCACAGCATGCGCAGATTGATCGGCGCGGTGAATCCTTCGTTGCGCTTGGTGACCACCTTCAGATTCATGGTGCCATTCTGGACCAATGGGACTTTGGGTTGGGCGATCTCGATCGAAAACGGCGCGGCTTCGCACACGGCGCTTGCAAGTTTCGCAACGCGCCGCGTTTGAAATATCACCTTGTTGTTACCGTAAATGAGAACAATATCCTGCTTGAGGCTGCCGCTAACGTCCGTGCCTTCCTGCGCCAGCTTTCCGACGACGTCCACCAGCCCGCCGGCCAACGGCGCATCGGCTGCGGCGCTGAATACGACGGGGACGACCGTTTGTCCGGCAACGATCGGATCAAAATCTGCCGTCATGCCTTGCGGAAGACCCTCGAACGCCAGATTCAACGGACCATCGAAATCCTGGCGCTGCACGTTGAGCAGCATGAAATTGCGGTTTCCCGCGTGTACCGCCATGTTCGCGGGTTCAAAATCTCCGACACCAAGGCTCGTCGTAAACGTAAGCTTCGGCAAAATTGGCGCAACTTCTATCCGGTAGGCAAATGTCGCGCCCCCGCGCGAAAGGTGATCGTTGACATAGACAATGTGCGTGCCGGTCTCTGCGAGTGTAACGCGCATGTACGCGTCCGGTCCGACACCGTCATCATTACTTGAAAGCGCGCTACCGGAGGGATTCAGAATCACGGCCACGCTGTCCAGCGGCGATCCCATTTCCCGCGCGTAGACACGCACGTCGTAGACCTGGCCCGCGGTTCCCTCAAACTTATAGAAATCGATGTCGCCCGTTTCGCCGATCACTCCATCAAACGCGCCAGGGGCGGCGCCCACAGTTGCGGTTGCCGCGTCGTTGTTCGGCTCAACTTCAAGTACACCCGGCAGAGCGCTTGCCCGGAACGGCACGGAAGAAGGCGCAACGCCGGCCTCGGTGATTGCATCCACCGAAGTGGCCATCACGGTTTCAGCGGGCGCCGTAACCGTCTGCGCCGCGAGTTTCGCATCGCCAAGCCAGGTCACATTGATCGGTTGCCCCGGAGGGCCGCCCATCGGCGTGACCGCGAGCGGACGCGGAAACTTTCCCGCGTGAAGCCGGTAATAGAACCCACCGCCACCACCAAACGCGGACTCGCTGACAGAAAGTGTGAAACGCCCCGCTTCCTTGATTTCGCGGACGAATGCAGCGTCCTGCGCGAGCAGCGCCGTATCGTCTTCGGCGATGATCTCGCGTCCCGCGGGATCGGACAGACGAAGCTTGGGATCGAACAATGGCCCGCCAAGCCGCATGCCTTCGACTTCGGCGGCGAACTGTTCTCCCGCGGCGAGGTCAAACCCAAAGTAATCGGCGTCTTCGTTGGTTATTTGACCATTCACTGTAGTGCCGACGGTGAGCACCGGCGGGTTCGCCTGATCATTGTTCGCCTGTTCGTTTTCGTCGACTTCCGTAAGCGCCCCGACACTGAACAGCCGAAGGTTGGTTAGTCCGGTTTTGGTCCGCACGCGGATTGCGTGGGTGCCAACACGGCAATCTGGAGCGATGTTAATTTTGACGTGGGCCTTGCCGGCCTCGGCCGTCATCTCCACCAGCGCAATGCCGGGATCATGAAAGATAAGATCACTTGCATCGGCGAGGTTGGCGCCGAGAAAATCTACTTCTACTACGCCGCCGCGCGCGGCGCCGCGCGGGAGTATTTCGCTCAATGAAGGCGCAACCGCCCACGAAATCGTGGGGCAAAGTAGAGCCACAATGGCCGCGCACCACGCGGCATGCTTCCAACTGCGCATTGCAATCACCTGTTACGCGACGACCGGCGCGATAACGGTTCCGTCGCGGACGATGTCGATCGGGCGATTGCCATCGCTCATCAACTTCTTCTGGATGTCCACGCCAAGCTGGCCAAAAATCGTTGCCGAAATGTCCGCCGGTCCAATCGGGTCGGTGCTGGGTTCCGAACCGTAAGCATCGGTTGTACCGTGAATCAGCCCCGCCTTCAACCCGCCACCGGCAAGCACTACACTGAACGCTTTTGGCCAGTGATCGCGTCCACCATCCTTGTTAATGCGGACGGTACGTCCGAACTCGGTGGACAGCACAACGAGCGTTTTCTCGAGCATGCCGCGCTCTGCCAAGTCGGCAATCAACGCAGCCACGCCCTGATCGAGCGCCGGCCCGATGCTGTTCATGCTTCCCTTGATATCGACGTGCATGTCGTATCCGCCATCAACAACGGTGCTGAACCGCGCTCCAGCCTCGACGAGGCGCCGCGACAACAAGAGGCGCTGCCCCATCGCCGTGCGGCCATACCGGTCGCGCATCGCGTCAGGTTCCGCGTTTACATCGAAAGCCTCGCGGGCTTTTTGTGAACTGATCAGCGCGTACGCGCGCTGGTAGTAACTGTCCATGGCGTCAAGCACGTCGGTCTTTTCAAGCGAACGGAAATGGTTGTCAACGGTCGTGAGCAGCCCTTTCCGGCCTTCCATGCGTTCAGGAGAAACACCACCTGCAAGATTGAGGTCGCGGACCTGGAATCCCTGATTCACCGGCTCGCCGCCAACGCTGAAGGGGCCAAATGCCGAACTCAGGTAGCCTGTGCCCATAAACGGGTCGCCCGCGCCAGGAATCGCAATGTACGCGGGCATGTCGTTTCGTGGCCCGAATTCGTGAGAAATAACGGAACCCATGCTCGGATAGACGAGCGCAGGACTGGGCTTGTAGCCTGTGAGCATATTGTGCGTGCCGCGTTCGTGGGCCGCTTCACCATGGGTAACGGACCGGAGCACCGTAAGTTTGTCCGCAATCGCCGCCATGTTTTTCATGGTCGCGCCGAATACGTCGCCGGTGTTTGTTGCGACCGTACCCAATTCTCCGCGATATTCAATCGGGGAGTAGGGCTTCGGGTCGAAGGTGTCTACGTGGCTCATACCGCCCGCGCAGAAAATGAAAATGCAGGATTCCGCACGGGCGGCGCTCTGCGCCTGTGCGTCCGTCATGCGGAAATAATCGCCTAATGACAACCCGAGGCCGGCAATGACGCCGACCTTCAGGAAATCACGCCGCGAATGCGACATAATATGGTAGCCATTACATCCGCCGTTATCAGCGCCTTGTAGCATCGGAAACTCGCCTCCCTGGTCTTTGCCGATGTGCGCGCCGAAAATAACGCGCCGGACATGCTGTTGCCGCAAATTTGGTTATGGAACGCGCGGGTAACGCTGGTTCGTCGCGAGTAAAAAACCCGCTCCGCCAACAGGTACACCGGCCCCTTTTCAACCTGTTACCTACTATACCTCAAAACAGGGCAAAGTTGCACCATCCAATTACTCATTCGCGCGTTGATGCTAACCTTTGGAGATACGGAAACTTAGGCAAACCGAAAGCCTTTTTGCAATCCTCCGATTCGCCGCACAGTCGGTTTTCGGCCATTTTCCTGAAAGACGAGAGATTCGGGAGCAAATTCACCGGGAAAGTAATGCCAGTCCGAACCAGAATTGAACATACGAAGCCAATTCTGAACTTACATTCAGCGAAAACTATCAAATCTGTAAGTAACTTTGGTATATATACTTACAAATAGATGCCATCACATTCAAGAAGTTTTCGTGTTAGAGTAAGGTTCCTGGTTAAAGTCCTAAACATGATTGACTTTGACAGTTTGTATACCTATACTTGCCGTTGGGCGGAGTGTAGCACTTTGCCCGAGGGTCCTCGTGACAGGGGAATCGGTCGGATGAGTTCAGCTCACCGCGGTAGCGGTTTTACTAATGTTGGCGTGTTTTGGCAGCGTAAGGGCTTCCCCTTCCAAGCCTGTACCTGACAATAGTTTAGTCATATAACCGTGGGCCTCCTCCCGCCGGTTTGTCCCTTGGACGCACCGGGTTAATCACTTATCCCTCATTGGGACGGAGGTTTTTCTATGCCTGATCCACTCGTGTTCGTGTGGATCGTGGGCGGTTTACTCGCTGGCGCGCTCGCCACCATTGTGGGCGCCAAACTCACGGGCAAGAATCTGGTCGGAAAGGCGCGCCGCCAGGCCGCGCAAACCGTCTCGGATGCCGAGAGAGAAGCCGCTTCGATCATCAAGGAATCCAATACCACCCTGAAAGAACAACGCATTCAGCTTCGGGAAGAGGCCGAGCGCGAGGCGCGGGAGCTTCGCAAAGAGCTGGTCGCCCAGGAAAAACGTGTCCTTGGCAAGGAGGAGACTGTTGACAAGCGGACGGAGCAAGTCGAAAAAAAGGCCGCCGAGCTCACCGCCAAAGATCGCGATCTCACCCAGAAAGAGGCTTCGCTTACGAAGCACCGCGAACGGCTCGACGCCCTCATCGCCGATCAAACGCAAAAACTCGAGGTCATTTCCGGCCTGAGCGCCGACGACGCACGGAAGGAATTGTTCAATCAACTCGAAACCGAGGTGAAGCGCGATACCGCCTTGCGTCTGAAGCGGGTCGAAGAAGATTTGGTCGAGAACGCCGACAAGAAAGCAAAGTGGATCGTCGGCCAGGCCATTCAGCGTTGCGCCGCGGACCACGTTGCCGAAACGACCGTGTCAATGGTCCCACTGCCCAACGATGAGATGAAGGGTCGCATTATCGGCAGGGAAGGCCGCAATATCCGCGCGCTGGAAGCCGCGACCGGTATCAACGTCATCATCGACGACACGCCTGAAGCGGTAATCCTGTCGGGGTTCGATCCGGTGCGCCGCGAGGTTGCTCGCATTACACTCGAACGCCTGATCGCCGATGGCCGGATTCATCCGGCGCGTATCGAGGAAGTGGTCGAGAAAGTTAAGGAAGAGCTCGCGCAAACCATCAAGGAAATGGGCGAGAAAGCGTGTTTTGAAGTGGACGTTCACGGGTTGCATCCCGAATTGGTCCGGCTCCTGGGACGCCTGGGCTATCGCACGTCGTACGGTCAAAATGTGTTGAAGCACTCGATGGAAGTCGCGCACCTCGCCGCGATCATGGCCGCGGAATTGGGCATAAATGTTGCCGAGACCAAGCGCGCGGCGCTCATTCATGACATTGGCAAGGCCGTCAGCCATGAAATGGAAGGCTCCCATGCGGTGATCGGCCACGACTTCGCCAAGAAATATGGCGAGAACGAGCTCATCGCGAATGCCGTTGGCGCGCACCATAATGAAATGGAACAGAAAACGGTCATGGCGCTCATCGTGCAGGCGGCGGACGCGCTCAGCGCGGCGCGTCCCGGCGCGCGCCGTGAAACCGTCGAGACCTATATCAAGCGGCTCGAACAGCTCGAAAAGATTGCCAACGAATTTCCCGGTGTGGACCGTTCGTATGCGTTGCAGGCTGGCCGCGAAATTCGAATCGCCGTGCTACCCGAACGTATCAGCGACGCCGAGGCGTCCCAGCTTGCGCGTGACGTGGCGCGTAAGGTCGAGACCGAAATGACCTATCCGGGCCAGATTCGAGTGACGGTCATCCGGGAGATTCGCGCCACCGAAACGGCGAAGTAGCGGCGCACGCGGCGATGCGCATATTGTTCATTGG
>JAWXCN010000217.1:0-22948 GCA_034408725.1 Candidatus Hydrogenedentota bacterium | reverse complement strand
AGCGGCAATGCGCAATCCGGGAATGAATCGCACAAGGACCTCGGACGCCCCCCAAACCAATACAATGTACAGACCGATAAATGTGATGTAAGCGTAGCGGTCGGCCAATGACTGCGACCCCACCTGCACAATGCCGATCATGGGAAACAGTGTCCCCAGGAACCACAACCAACCGATAATGAACCATGGATATCCGCGTCTACCCGCAATGGCGGCAACGCTAACCACAAACAGAAAAACCACCGCAAGCACCGTCTTCCAAATTGCAATTGTGAACGGCATTGCATAAAACGGGGACAGCCCGACGGCCCAAAGCGTCTTTCCAATGTACGCTGGATACGCGAGCGACGCATTGGAAAATCGCAGTGACATGGGGAAAAAATCCGTCGATTGGACGGCGCCCGACGCGCGTTGAACCAGGTAAGTGACGACGGACAGAACAGCGACAATCGCAAAGATGGGCAATTTTTCAACGCACGCGCGCTTCCATTCGGCGCGGTTCCCAAGCCGGCCCAATGTCCAGTAATCGAGCAACAACAGTACAAACGGTAACGTGACGGCGACCGGTTTCGATAGCACCGCCAAGATGGTAAATAAAATTACCTGCGCATACTGCCGGCCGGAGTTCGTGCGCGCATAGCCCACATAAGCCAGCAAACACAATAGAAAGAAAAATCCGCAAAGCACGTCTTTTCGCTGGGAAACGTGCGCCACTGATTCCACGTGAATTGGATGGACCGCGAATAAACAAGCAACCGCGGCGCTCCGCCCATCGGGGCCCGTCATTGCATACAGTAATAGAAGGAGGAGCACGGAATTGCACGCGTGGAAAAGTATGCTGACCGCGTGATGGCCAGGCGCCCACAATCCAAAAAACGTTGTATCGGCCATGTGAGACAGCATGGTAAGCGGATGCCAGTTCCCGGCGCAGGTCTCCGTAAAGGCGTAGACCAGGCCCCGGACTGACAACCCACCTTGCACCGCGGAATTCTGCAGTACATACATGTCGTCATCGTATGCGGCGATAAAGCCGTTGAGAAATCCAGGCGCATGAGCCAGCAATGCCAAGAGCCCGATACAACACGCGGCGCTCCAGGGAAACTTTGAAATCTCGCGTGAGACCGCAGACGGCTTGGTCGTTTTATAGCGATTCATGGCGTGTTGTTGCGCACCGGAATTCGAGCCGCAACATCCTACCCGAACGCCCGCATTGATATCACGCGTTTGACACCAGCACCAAGCGAAACGTACACTATTCCTTTGCGTCGGGGTGTAGCGCAGCCCGGTTAGCGCGCTTCGTTCGGGACGAAGAGGCCGGAGGTTCGAATCCTCTCACCCCGACCATTTATATCCTAAATCAACAGGCACTTTGTGAAAGTGCCTGTTTTTTTGTGTGATCCAAGCCAATAGTCGCCTGTCACCGATAAAGCATGGTAAAATTATTTTCATGAATAGGTTTCTAATTCTTTCTATGTTTTTCCCGCTGGCGGGTTTGGCGGAGGCGCCCCCTGCTTCCGGATTATTGGCGCCAAACGGGCTCCCGATAAGCGAACCTGACCGGACAATATTGGAAAAAGGCGAACTTTTGGTCGAACTCACCGAAGTTACGGACACTGGCACGAAGAAGGCCGTGGCGGTTGGATTGATAGACGCGCTGCCGGAAGATGTGTTTTTGGTGCTCACGGACTACAACAGTTTCACGTCGTTCATGCCGTATTGCAAGACGGTCCAGGTTAAGGAAAGCGAAGACCAGAAGTCTTCAGTTTATTTTGCGCTGGATTTTCCCTGGCCGATAGGCGATCGGCATTATGTTCTGAACCTCACGGATTCTTCTGATGACGTATCGGGAACCACGGTGTACACGAGTAGCTGGACGTATGAAAAGGAGAGTGGAAACATAAAAGATTCCCACGGCTCGTGGGAAGTGCGCGCATATGATGGGAAACGGTCGTTTGTGCGGTACACGGTGTTTACGGACCCGGGCGGCTCGATTCCAGCTTGGGCAAATAATGCCGCGACGGAAATCGCGATTCCAAAAGTGTTCAAAGGTCTCCGCGCGCAAGTTCAATCTAAAGGCGGTGACGAGGAGAAAAAATAATCCCACAAGTCTCGCGCGCGGTCAGTCGCGGAAGATCACAACATCGAAATTGCGATCCGATTCCAGCCCAAACCGTTCCGTTTTACTCGGTATTTGTTCGGGCCATCCAGCAAACAGCCCTTCTTCAAGTTGACCTTGCAACAACTGCGCGTCGCCCTGCAATTTTACGGAGGCGTAGAAGCTCGCGTGGATTTCCGAGCGGCGAAACGATTCTGCCGACAGCCGTGTCGGATTCTCCATGTGGCTAATCATTTGACTCTTCAGACGCACCATGCCGGTTTCCGCGTCGTAGTATATATCGAGGATGCGGGCTTCCTGCGGATAATCAATAATTGAACCCGTTTCGATTTCATAGTAGGGATTGGCCCCCTCAATCCTGCGCACGAAATTGCGGTGCGTATGTCCGCATATATGCGCGATGACGTTGGGCCGGGTGGCGAGGAACTCCCGGAACTTCTGGGTTCCAACTTTTTCGCCAAAGTATGGCAAATCAAAGTCCGCGCTGGGATGGTGTGTGGCGACAATCACAAATTCGTTTGCTTCTTCCGCAATTTCAATTTCGGGCGCCAGGAAATCGTCCATTTGCTCGCGTGTCATCACTCCGTAGTGCGCGGGCAATCCAGGTCTCGAACTCGGTGGGACAGTGTCGAGCACGATGACGCGAATGGGAACATCGGCCTTGGGCCTAACAGAATACCGCGCCAATCCTGTCGCCTTGTTCGACTCGGTAAAGCCATGACCCTCTGGAAGTGACGCCGTTTGAAAATGTTCATGGATAAATTCATGGCGATCTATAAATCGCCGATCCGCGTCTGCCGCGATGGCGCCGGCCCGCAACTGCCAAAGGTCTAATTCCAGCGTTTCCGCATTCGCCGATTCCTTCGCCGCAGTGATAATCGCCGGGCTGAACGCGGTGATCGGGTTAAATTCATTGCGAGGCGGAAATTGCCTGTGCAGCCCGATGATCGCGGAAATTGGCCGCAACAATTGCGCGGTCCAATCTGCCGGGTCCTCCGCGTCACGGTCGATACTAAAGACACCCGAAGCGAGACCATCATGGTTTCCAAACACGGTGTACCACGGAATCATAGGGCTGATTCCCTCAGCTTCATACGTTAAAGTAGGATTGTCCAACGGATTCTGGACCCGGTCCGCACCGTCCAGTTCACCCGAATCGATAGACAAATTTTTGCCGTCCATCGTATCGAGGAACCAGCGCAGTTCGTTGTGCTGGCAGCCGTCTGTGAGATCACCGGTGGCGATCAGAAAATCGATGGGGAAATCTTCGTCGCCCTTGCGATCAGCGTAATCATTTATGATGCGAAGGGTCGCGTCCAGCGTTTGCACGCCATAGGCTTCCTGTGGCCTCCATGCGCTCAATGCGAATGGAGAAAATCGAACAAGTCGCGCGGGGCTTTCCTGATCGACAATTTGCGTGTCGGACAGGTGTACGAACCGCATCAGATGCTCGCCTTCCACGAGAGGTAATTCGTCTGGCGTGTCTTGAGGACACCCAACACCAAGTGCAAGCGCGATTATGCAGAGTGAAACACCCGGCAACCAACGCAACCGTCCATCTTGCATCGCAACTTCCCCCAAGATACCAATGGCCTCAGATTGTAACGCATACGTGGCGGGTTGTCGCCAACTGGACCTCAATGAGTTTCGATGCTAGCCGGGAACGGCGAGAGTGCTCTCCAGAAAATCATCAATCGCCAAGGACCGGGATTCGAGGGAATAGCGGTCAAACGCGGCGAAGTGCCGTTACCGGGAAGCGAGACCTTGCGCAACGTTCCGCGCAATGGGCGCGACCTGCATACGCGGGGGGGCAGTATGCATGTCCATGCTCTCCCCACATCGGACGATCAGATGGCACCGTTCGGTGCCAGCTATTCAGATAATCGTGTGTAAACTAATCCGATGAACGCTCACGAGCGAAGGACAGTCGATCATGCATACCCTCACAGAATTTCTTGAAGTTCCCGAGATCGGCAACGATTCGCTCCTCCACGTTGCCGAACACCCGCGCTGTCAGCTTTCCCGCAATGCCACCGGTTGGAACATAGTGCACGGTAAGCGTGATTTGCGTCGCGTCGTTTGGTAATGCGGTAAATGTGGCCTGTCCGCTGGTCTTTACGGTATCACCAGCCGCCTTCCAGGCAATACGCTGATTGGGTTCGAGCAAAGTTGTTTCCGCGACCCACTCGATCTCCCGGTCCAATGGACCTTTGACGACCCAATGAGAGGTCGTGTCATCATACCGCTCGACGGAGACAATGTTTTCCATGAACTCTGGAAAATGTTCTATTTCCGCCCATTTTGCAAATACGTCCGCGACGGGTTGCTTAATGATGGTCGTAGTTGTGAATGTATCATTCATGGCGCATTTCCTTTGCTTCGTGATCCCTGCCTTATCTGGAGGTTTGTGATTGGACTGTAACACGCTGACGCAAAAGCAAGCGTCAGACAATGGCTACTTGCCTTGTCGGCGAGTCGCGCCAATCGATGCCTGGGTTTGAAGAAGAATTCCTAACCGCGGAAGGCGGGTGGCGCGGTCATGCTGCCGCGTCGCGCGGTCATGCTCACTTTTAGCGCGCGATAAAGAAACAAGGGATTACCGATCAGATAGCGCCGCCACAATGCGAACGGCTCGTTGACAAGCCGATGAAGCCATTGAAGCCCGTGTCTCCGCCAAAATTCCGATGCCTCCTTCATCGTGCCCGCGTAAATGCGGATGGTGCCAGCGCCAATCCCCCACACAATGGCGTCGGGACATCGTTTCCTGGCGATCTCGCAAACCCGCTCCGTGCGCGGCGTGCTCATACCGACGAAAATGAAATCCACCTTGTCCATACGGCTGAAAAGGCCTTCATACTCCTGTTCACTGAGAAAGCCGGAGTGCGCCGCGACAATTTTGCAGTGCGCGGAGGATGAGCTGATGCGGCGCGCCGCGGTTTCCGCTTCCTCCTTGGTAAGGCCAACGAGCACCGCGGTGTTCGGCCGAATACCGCCAGAATTCAGAAACGCGCGAAACGCCTCTGTCATATTGCATCGTTCGGGGATGCTCGCGTTCCACAGACGCGCCAACCATACTATCGACATGCCATCCGCGGTAACCACCCGCGCGCTGTTGAGCGCGTCGCGCAGCGCATGGTCGGCAAATGCGATGTTGTAAATGTGCGCGTTCATACACAATAACGAACGCGGCTGCGCATATTTTTGGGCAAGCAACGAACGCACTTCGTCGAGCAGTTGAAGAATGGTGTGTGTTGAACACTTGATGCCGCCCATGCTGAAGTCGTGTGGAGGGGTATGTTCTGGGCCGCGCACTTATACTACCTGCGGTTTGCGCGTGTTGGCGCCGTGTGGCGCTTGCGCGTGCGCGCATTGCGCGGCAGCTTTGTATGCCGCAACGAGGTTCGCGTAGTACCGGCTTGCAGTGTAGGTGCGCAACGCTTTTGCGCGACCTGCCAGCCCGAGACTGCGGCACAGACCCGCGTCCCGCCAGAGCGTGAGCATTAGACGCGCCAAGTCCTGCGCGTCGCCGGGCCGGAATAAATAGCCGGTGACGCCGTGCTCGACCAATTCGGGTAGTGCGCCCGCGTTCGCGGCGATAACGGGGAGACCCATCATCATGGCCTCGGCCACGACCAATCCGAAGGCTTCGAACCACGGACTCGGTACCACCAGAAAACGCGCGCCACCATAAAACTCCGCGAGTTGTACTCCCTCGAGATGGCCCAACCACTGCACGTTCGGCGGGACGGACAACCCTGATACGGTAGCGTGGCCGGCGATGTGCAGCGGCATGGCCGTGCGCCATGCAGCCTCCATGAGCGTGCCGATGCCCTTTTCAGGTGCAACGCGCCCCGCGAAAGCAGCATAGCGGCCCAAACCGGCGTCCACGGTGCGCGATGTCGCGCGCACCATATTTGGGACTACCCGAAACTTGTCGCGCGGAAATCCGCTACCAATTAATTTCTCCTGGACAAACTGGCTCGGCGCGCAAAACAAATCGATGTTACCTTCGAATAGCCGAAGGGATTTCGCTATGCCACCGCGCAAAGCAAAGGCGGCGCTTTCCACCCTGTTACCACGGCAGTTTTGGGTAAAGCAGGAGAGTGTCGAGTTCTGAACGCATCGATCACAGGGTTGTCCATTGCTGATATGCGTCGCCACAGGGCAGGTCAAGCGGAAATCGTGGCATGTCATTACCACGGGCACCCCGGCTTCCTTGCAGTCGCGCAAAACCCAGGGCGAGTGCGCGGGATAGACTTCATGGACGTGAACGATGTCAGGAATAAAATCCCTAAGAATTTCGCGCATCTCTTTGCGGCTCGCGAAAGAGTACACCCCGCGCACCGAGGCCGCGGCGCGACCCACGATGGATTGGTCGTATACGCTACTGTCACTGGTCATCATGAAAACATCGTGACCGTTGGCACGGAGAACGTCAGCCGTGGCGCGCGCCATAAAATCGGACCCGCCTCCGAACCGGTGCCAATTCATGATCTGAACGACGCGCATGAGAATTCCGTACTCCTAACCGTTAAAGAGCTTTCGCTCGTTGCGAAAGTCGATGGGGCTGGTCGAACTGGCACGTTGCGGAAATCGCGGTATGCTCATCCGCAGTACGCGGTTCGCATATCCCCACGTACGCCACAGGCTGCAGCGGCGTGAAAGCACCTCATGTGAACGCCTTAGCAGCAAGGCAATTATTAACGCGGGGACATGGTTCGTCGCTGTATGGGCAATACGAAGAACACATACCAGCCACGTCCAGGGCAATCCCCATTCACGAACGTCGCGATGCGCATAACAGTCGCCACCACGGAGCGATGCCCAGAGCAGGTATGCCGGCTCCAGGCGATACTGAGGGATGATATGGCGCACGATTGCGTGTGGTGTAAACCAACAGGCGTACCCTGCGCGCCGTAGCCGCATGAGAAGATCGGTGTCCTCACCACCCTGCGTAAGGGCGGCATCGAACCCGCCGAGTTCATCAACCACGCCCTTGCGGACCAACAAGTTGCCAGTGCATACGAGATCGTTCCGGGAACACTCGCGGACCGCGCCGTCAGGAGCGATCTCGCCAAGGATAAGGCGTATGCGGGTCGGTATCTGATCGAGAACATGATCGGGAAGTTCTAACCTGCGGGCTCCACCAACAACATCCGCGCCGGTTTGCTTCTGCGCACGCAACAGGTTTGTCAACCATGCCGGTTCAGTTATTTGATCATCGTCGGTAAAGGCCAGCCATTCGCCTCGCGCATGCCGGACCGCTGCATTGCGCGCTGCCGCAATCCCGATTCCATTTTCCCGGATGTACGCGACTGGATGGCTGGTACACCTGCGGGCTTCGCGCACGACATCTTCCGTCGCGTCCGTCGAACCATCGTCTACGACTATAATTTCGTAAGACATGTCGCCGCAGCATCGTTGAAACGACAAGGAGTCCAACGCGCGTTGCAGAATGTCTGCCCGGTTATAGGTACACAAAACAACACTTATGGTTGGCCGGTTTTTCATGTTCGCGTAGCCTTACAATGCCCGCTATACAGCCGCTTTCGTCCGTGATGCCCACGCTTGTGAGTGCGACAAAACTGGCGGGCGTCCAATTGAGAAATAGTCGTAGCCAAGCATCTTCATCAGTTCGGTCGAAAATACGTTGCGGCCATCGAATATTACGGGCGTGTTTAACAACGCCTTCATTCGATCAAAATCTGGGTTTTTGAAATAGGACCACTCGGTCACCAATAGCAGCGCGTCGCAGCTTTGAAGTGCGCTATAACTGTCTTCTGCGTATGTGATACCGGCGCGAGGACCCAGGTACCGTTGTGTTTCACGCGCCGCTTTCGGATCGTACACCTGAACTTCGGCGCCGGCTTTCAACAAGGAATCAATCAACACGAGCGACGGCGCCTCGCGGACATCGTCCGTTTCCGGTTTGAACGACAGGCCCCAAAGCGCGAAGCGTTTGCCCGAAAGATCATTGTTGTAATACGCCATCACCTTACGCATGAGCGAGGTTTTCTGGCTGGAATTAACTTCTTCGACTGCCCTCAGAATCTGCGGATCGTACCCCGCGCCGCGCGCCGTGCTGACGAGGGCCTGCACGTCTTTCGGGAAACAGGAGCCGCCATAGCCGATGCCGGGGAAAATAAATTGATACCCGATGCGGCTGTCCGCGCCGATGCCGTTGCGCACGTCCTCGACGTTCGCTCCTACGCGCTCGCATATCGTTGCAATCTCGTTGATAAACGAAATCTTCATAGCCAGCATGGCGTTCGCGGCGTACTTGGTCATTTCCGCTGACATCGGGTCCATGGTCAATACCGGGTGGCCGTCGCGGATAAAGCTTGCATACAGCTCCTTCATCAAGACTTCGGTGCGGCAATCGCCACACCCGATCACAATGCGGTCTGGATTCATAAAGTCATCGATCGCGCAACCTTCGCGAAGGAACTCAGGATTCGAGACAACATCAAAGTCCAGCCGCATGGTCCGCTCGCGCAACTTTGCTTCAATGGTGTTGCGTACCTTGTCCGCGGTGCCAACCGGTACGGTCGATTTGTTGACCACAATTTTGTACCCGTTGATGTACTCGCCGATGGAACCAGCGGCGGCGAGAACATGTTTGAGGTCGGCAGTGCCATCCTCCAGTGGCGGCGTGCCTACCGCAATGAAAATAAAGAGCGCGCGTTCGATGGCCGCTTTCAGATCCGTCGTGAATGACAGACGCCCTTGCTCAACGTTGAGCGCAACCATTTCGTCGAGCCCGGGTTCGTAAATCGGTATCCGTCCAAACCGAAGCGCTTCAATCTTCGCGGCATCAATGTCAACGCAGGTGACTTCGTGCCCCACTTCGCTGAAACACGTTCCGGTGACGAGCCCAACGTATCCGCTCCCGATGACGGCAATCTTCATGAACGCAATCCTTTCTTATCGCCGCGCGCCGGCGGTGTTTATGGGGTGATGAACCAGTAATGCTGGTGACGCGGGTTTCGGCTGTCGCGCCGCACCCAAGCGCCCTTCGACGAGCGCGTAGTACCAATTCTCAAGTCCGACAATAAGTTTTTCCCATGAGAAGACTTTTTCAGCCACCTCTCGCGCGTACATCCCCGTTCGCACTGCGCGCGCCCCATCATCAAGATAGTCCCGCGCCGCCGCGGCCATTCCCTCGGGTGTTTCTTCGCAGAGCCCGCCGATGGGAAACCGCTCGAAAAGCCGTTTCACTTCTCCCACTGGATTCGAGATCGTCGGCCGGCCAATGCACATGTAGTCGCCAATCTTGTTGGGCCAACGGCCAACATTGCTGACTTTCTGGGTGTAGGGCATGAGAAATACGTCGGCGGCGGACAAATAGCTTGGCAGTTCCTTGTACGCAACCGGCCCAACGGCTTTGATGCCCTTAAGCGAGTCGCGATTGGAGACCATGTTGCGTGCGTCGCGCTCCGTTGGCCCGACCAAGAGCAAGACTATGCGTTTGTCAGTCTCGCGCAAAATCTCGAACGCTTTGACCGCCATTGGAAGATCAATCAAAACGTCAAGCCCTGAAAAGCACACCACGGGCGCATCCTCGGCGATCCCGAGCATGCGACGGCTTTGTGCTTGATTCGGCACGCGCGCAAAATTGCGGAGGTTTGCGCCGCCGGGGACGACCACGCAACGTTCACGGGGCACGCCCAGCCCTGCGCCACGCTCGGCGAGGGCATGGCTGATGGTGGTGAGTCCGTCGAGCTTGTTCCGATAGTATTCCTCAAAAAAAACTTCGACTCCCGCAAACAGCCATTGATACCAGAGCGGACGCCGTTCCTTGATAAGCCCCCCGTGCCCCCACCAATCGATCCAGTCGCTGACAATGGGAATCTTCTTTTCGCGCGCATATGCGAGCGCGGGCCAAACAACTGCAAGCCTGGTGTCAAGACAGTGAATGAGGTCGTACTGTTTGTTTTCCTGGCGAAGGAAACGCAGCCGCCGGTAGGCGCACACCGGGTCCCAGCCTTGCCGAAGCGCACCGATAAGCAGATCGGGGCTTTCGATGATTCGAAAGTTCTCAACCTTTTCAATCTTCGTGCGCCACCGCTCCGTGTTCGCGTGGCACATGACGTCCACATCGTGTCCCCGCGCCGCAAGTTCACTGGCCCACGGGTGTGCGCGGAAATTAATTTTGAAGCGCCGGTGATTCGAGACCAACAGAATACGAAGAGCTCGCTTTTTGCGTGCTGGAATCATGCGGGAATCGCTTCGCGCTGTTCGATATTGGCAGCATAGACTTCTTTAAGGATCTGCGGGACATCGTAAGTGATACGCCAATCGGGGAAATGCGATTCGAATTTCTGCAGACCGGATACCCACCAAATATGGTCCCCAACCCGGTTATCATCCAAATAAACCGTGTCCATTTTCTTACCACAAATGGATTCGCAGCGGGCGATGGCTTCCCGCATCGAGCAGTTGCTGTAGCGGCCACCGCCGATGTTGTAGACCTCGCCTCGTCGCGGGCGTTTATAGAACTCGTAGAACGCTTGAATGAGATCGTAGCTGTGAATGTTGTCCCGGACCTGTTTGCCCTTGTAGCCGTAAATCTTGTACGTCCGGCCCGCGACGCAACATTTCATGAGGTATGCAAGAAATCCATGCAGTTCCGCGCCGGAATGGCCCGGACCCGTGAGGCATCCGCCACGGAACACCCCCGTCTTCATATTGAAATACCGGCCATACTCCTGGACCATGATGTCAGCGGCGACTTTCGATGCGCCGAAAACGGAGTGCGTGCTGTTGTCTATGGACATGCACTCGCGAATGCCATCCTCGTATTCGTGGCCCAGCGCAATTTCCCAGCGCTCGTCCAGTTCGCGCAGTGGCAAAGTGTTCGGCCGGTCGCCGTACACCTTGTTTGTCGAAGTGAAAATAAAGACCGCGTCCGGCGCGCATTGGCGCGTGCATTCAAGCAGATTGATAGTGCCGCAAGCATTGACGCCAAAATCAACGAGCGGTGCGCGCGCTGCCCAATCGTGCGACGGCTGTGCGGCAGTGTGTACGACGAGAGCAATGTCCGAGCCGTACTCTTCGAAGATGAGCCGAATTGCCGCGATGTCGCGAATATCGGCGCAGTAGTGTCTGTAATTCAACAAAGTTGATTTAAGCTGGTCAACGGACCAGGCAGTGGACGCTTCCTCGCCGAAAAATTCTGCGCGCATGTTGTTGTCAATGCCGACAATATAGAATCCGCGCTTGCTGAAAAAGCGGGCCGCTTCCGCCCCGATAAGGCCTCCGGACCCCGTGATAATTGCCACTTTCATCTTGCGCACTCCTTGTTTCGCATTGGCCATTACGCGCTTTTGGCCAGTTCGGCGGACGGCGCCACCGCGGCCTTTGTGCCCAACGCAGTTTCATAAACACCCATTAGGCGCAGGTAATACGATTGTTCGCTGTACTCGCGTTCCACCTTTTTGCGGCCGGCCATTCCCATCGCCCGCGCCAGCGCAGGCTGATTCCAAAGGGTGTCAATGTGTCCGGCAAGTTCGGCTGCATTGTCAGCGGTAAAATGAAAACCGGTTTCGCCGTGATCCACGATTTCCGCCAGACCCGCCATGTTGGTTGCGATGACGGGGACCGCGTAGCTCATGGCCTCTGCCGCGACGAGGCCAAATGCTTCATACCAGCGGCTGGGGACGACGCAGGCACGCGCATGGGAATAGAACTCACCGAGGTCCTCGCGCGAAAGTTGGCCAACGAAAGTAACATTGGAGGGTGCTCCTGCGCGCAGGCGCTCCCCAAGCGGGCCTTCTCCTGCAATGCGTATTGGAACCTTCGGCAAACGCTTCGCCGCTTCTATCAGCGTTTCGATACCCTTCTCTTCGCTGAATCGTCCGGCCAACGCAATGTATTCGCCCTGCGCCGCATTCCCGAACGTCCGCGGGATTGGAACCATGTTCGGCACAACGGTAATCCGGTCCTCCGGAAAGCCCGCAGCGACAAGGCGAGATTTCACAAAATGGCTCGGAGGTGCAAACACACTCACGTGCTTTTTGAACAGACCCAGCGTGCGGGTCAACGTATTGCGAGCGGCGAACGCAACGCTCTCCAGCACATTGCCGCGGCAGTTGTTCACTGCGCAACGGTACTCCCGGCCGCCGCTGCATTCAGTACACACGCGTCCCTTGCGCATGAGTACACCCGTCGGACATTCAAGGCGGTAGTTGGGGCAGCGCATGACAACGGGGACCCCGCGTTCGGCACACGCTTCCAACACGGACGGGGAAATGAGCGGATAAAGATTATGTACGTGAACGACGTCAAGCTCTTCGGCGGCAAGCAATTCCTTCACACTGGCTTTTGCGCGCAACGAATACACGCTGGACGCAAGCGCCTGCATTTTCCCGGAAATACCGGCGATATCACTGCTGCGCCGCTCGAATGTTACGACCTTATGCCCGTTTGCCCGTAGAAGGTTGCCAATACGCTCGAACATGACATCTTCGCCGCCACGGTAGCGATAATGGTTGTGAATGTGCAGGGCTTTCATATCACCCTCCTTCTTTAGACAGCCGGCCACAAAGCGCGGCGACCTGTGTCGCCGCCGCGTCGAACGAACAGTGTTCACGCGCATACGCAAGTATTTTTTCGTCGCTGTAGTCCGCAAGGTGCGCGAGCATGCGCTCGAGAGCAGTCCGAAACGCCACGGGGTCTGCCATGGTGAATGTCTCGCCAGAGATACCGGGTTGGATGTACTCGCGCAGACTGCCGGTTTCGCTGGCGAGTACCGGGCGTCCATAGGCGTATGCCATGAATTTGATGCCGCTCTGGCTGCCTTCAAGATAGGGCAGCAACACAATGTCCGCGGCCTTGAAAACCACTTCCATCTCCGCGTCTGAGACAGCTTTTAGCCGGGCATTGATGCGCAGGCCACCGCAGTGGCGTCGCACTTGTGCCGTAAGAAACTCCTTGTACGCCTCGTCCGGCGCATGTCCACGCACAACCAAAACCAGGTCCGCTGCGCAGTAGTCGTTCAATGCTTCGAGGACAAAATGAGTCCCCTTGTAATGGCGTTGAAGTCCGAAACAGAGCAACACGCGCTCTCTTGGCGCGATGCCTAGTTGCTTGCGCGCGGTTGCCTTGGTGATCGCCTCGGTGTCGCGGGGATGATAGGTTCCGTGCGCCACGGTATGGACACGCTCGGGCTGAACATTAAATTCCGTTATTAATCGCTCTTTCAACGATTGCCCATGAACGACAATAGAGTCTGCCAGCAGGCGGTAGATAAACCAGTACACCATCCGGTTAGCAAAAGTGTCCGCGTCATGCGGCAACACGTTGTGCGCGGTGTACACAATCCGCTTGCCGGCCAGGCGGAAAAGTGGATACATCAACAAGCACCGCAACAGTGGCCGTCCGATACTCACGTCGTACACAATGGGTGCATCAGACGTGCAAACAGTACGAACAAGTCGCGATAAGTACCCCGCAAGCTTCGCGATTTCGCGCAAGGTACTGTTTTCTCGCTCGTCGCGCCCGCGCAGGTTCAATAAAGAAACGTTGGGGTGGTAAGTCTGTTGCTCATGCATGTCTCCGCCCACGACATGAACAGTAGAACCAAGGCGGGCGTGCGCGTTGGCGATCTCGCGCACGTAATCTGGCTGGAACCCGCTTGCGAGGATCAATCGAGGCGCGGCCGTCCGCGACGTTACGGAGGCCGCCTCCAATACGCTATAGCTTGCCGCAGTGTTCATGTATGCTCCACCGGAAATGGGACAATGCGTCCGCCGGTTGTGTGCATGCGTGGCGCACTGAATTTACCGGTGTCGATTCCGCGGACTTTCCCGCGCATCGCGTCCGGGAGCGCCTGCAATCCGAATACCGATAGTGTGAGAAACTGCACGAACGTCTGCATGGTGGGAACCAGAAGTGTCGATTCTGTCAAACCACCCACCACTCCCAACATCAGCAGACTTCCCAGAAACGCATAGCGCGGATCCCCCGTGCCGCGGAAATACGAAATAGATTTCGCGTATCCCACGACCTGAATGACGGCGTAGGTACACATACCGACAAGGCCAAGGCCCATGAGCACTTCAAGAAACACGTTGTGGCATTCCGCAATTGGCCAGCCCTGGCGCGCGGTAATTTCGCGGATGTGTTCGACCGTAAAGAAGCTTCCATAACCGTAGCCCTGGATCGGGCGGACGGACGCATACTCGATCAGTTGTTCCCACAGCGGCAACCGGCCCGTGAGCGCCATCGCGCCATCAAGGTCCTGATCGCTTCTGCCGAGAAGAATGCCCTGCTGTAATGCCGGCAAAACCGAGCCGTTGGCGACGAGCAACACCGTAAACCCGGCGGTCGCGGCAACGCAGCAGGCAAACATGAACCGGGGAGAGCCGGCATACACCACGATCAGGTATAGCGCGAGCGTTACAAGAAAGCTGAGCAATGAAGTGCGCGATTTCGTCAGCATCAGGAAAACCATTGCGAATGCCGCGCAAGCAACATACAACCCGCGCCAGCGTTTTTCGGTCTGGAACGCGGCAATCGATGACAACACAATCAGCGAACAGTTGACGCCCTGGTTATTCGGATGAATCGTGCCGGCGAAGCGGTAACGCTCGGTCGTCGGTGTGAATGAGCCGAGCGCGATCTCAGAGGCGATGCCGGCAAGAAGATAAGCCATCGAGCTGAACAACACGAGATGCATGATTTCGCGGGGAGACATGCGCGCCGCTACGCCAAGTGCCCCGGAAGTGAGTGTGGCGATAACGACGAGCCGGCGCGCCGTAAGACTGCGATCATCCGACCATGTAATACTCAGCACAAGCCATGCGCAAAAGAACACAATCAGTCCGGCGAGCAAACCATTCGTCTGAATGGGACGCCGCCCGGGCATCGCCAACATCATCAATCCGAACGCGCCTACCATGAGAAAACCGACCTGGCGCTTCGCGTTTCCTTCGGAAGCATCGTGTTGCAGCGTGTCTTCGGAAGGCAGGTAATCATCGCCAATCGAATAGGAACGCACAGGATCGTGCAACGCAATAAAAAAAGCCACCGTCAGCAAGACAAACATGACCCAGGGCATGCGCCGAGATTCAGAGTCAACGAGGTGTGCCACCGAAGGATTCATCTATGCTGCCGCCCCGGCAAGCCGCGTATGGCGCGCGAAAACCAGAACGCGCGCGCCGGACGCGACTGCGTTGGTCAGCAATTGCGCGATTGCAGCCCCAAGCGGGCCGGCAACCCGGACGAATGCAACCCCAAGCGCCAGAAAGCACACAAACGCAATCAGGTTGACGTAAAAATCGGTGTGTGCCAGTTCGAGCGCGAACAGTCCCCGGGACACGGCGAATCCAACTGTCAAAACAGAAGCATTCAGCGCAAGCACAAAAACCAGTAAACCGTTGCCGGCATACTTTGCGCCATAAATGTTCGCAATGAGAGCATCGCCGAAAAACCACATGCACATGCTGAATACAAGGAGCGCGGCGCAAAACACGACGGCAGAATCACGCACAACGCGGCTCAGCATCGAAATGCCGCCCAGCGGCAATGCATGAAGGATGCGCGGCCCAAGAAAATTTTGTATACCCAGCATAAGCGGGTTAACTAGCGTCATCACGCCAAACGCAGCCGCCCATACTCCAGCGGAAGCCGTGCCGTGAAACGCCGCGACGATCCACGCATACAGGTTCATGCTGACCGCCCAGACCAATCCACTCGCCACCAGCCATTTACCGGAGGACCATGTGCGTTGGAAATCTATCACTGCCACGCCGGGTTCGACGATACGCTCAGAGCGCGTGCGCGCCAGCCAAAACGCGGAGGAAATCGCGCAGGATATACCGAACGCAATAAACGCGCTTGCGGCGTTTAACGTGCCAGTGAATACAAGCAGACCCAGTGCGCCGATCTGCAATAAGGCAAGCGCGATATCTGAAACCAGCGCCTGCCCGAAGGCCAGCCGTGCGAAGCATGCCTGGCGGATGTAGTCTCGAAGCAGCAGGAATGAAAGTACGGCGCCAACAGCGGCGAGCGTCACCCCAAGTGAAGGGTTCCATGCAGAGACACAAGCCGCGGCGATTAGCACGGCTATCGTTGCTGCGATACCGAACACGCCTTGGTGCAGAAGAGAACTGCCCGAAAACCTGCGAAGTGAATCCCCGGCGAGCCGCGGCATGCCAATCATCAGGGGAGTTGTAATGAGCGACGATTGGAGCGTCATGAGCAATGCAAGCAGGCTAAACCCCAACGCATAGAGCCCAAACTCTTCTTTCGCGCACAGTCGAGCAATCACTGCTCCCGTAAGAAACGTCGTCGCGCTGGCAATTATCTGGTCGGTAATACTTAGCATCCCCCTGGACATAAGTGGATTGGAATCCGCCGTGCGCGCCAGCCAATTCGTGCGACCTGTGGATACGAGACCTATTTCCGCTGCCTGTCCCATCGGATACCCGCTAGTGAGCGCCGCGCTGAAACAACACTGCAGGAATGGTGCGCAGGATGAGCGATACATCGAGCACCAAAGAACGCTTTCGGATATATTCGAGGTCGAGGCGAACCCAGCGATCAAAATCTTTATCATGCCGGCTTGTCACCTGCCAGATGCACGTTAGGCCAGGCTTCACGTCCACCCTTCGCCAGTGCCAGAATGAATAGGCTTCCTCTTCGCTGACAGGCAATGGCCGCGGTCCGACAATACTCATGTCACCTTTTAGCACATTGAAAAGTTGCGGCAATTCGTCAAGACTCGTTTTGCGGAGGAATTTCCCCACGGACGTAATGCGTGGATCGTTGGTCATTTTGAACGCAACGCCGCTGCGTTCGTTGAATTTCATCAACTCGGCTTTGCGCGCCTCCGCGTCAAGCGACATGCTGCGGAATTTGTAAAGGTCGAACACCTTCCCCGCCATGCCGCCCCGCTTTTGCGTGAACAGGACTGGCCCTGGAGATGTAATTTTGATGATTAACGCAACCGCTATCATCACTGGACCAAATGCAGCGATGCCCGCCAACGCGCCCGCAATGTCCATTGCGCGTTTCCACAGCGGAAATGGCCGGGCAAACAACGCATGACCACATTCCGCCAATACATCCTCGCGTTGCTGTATCGCGGCCACCATTAGCGGATCGTCATTCCTCAACGCCATTTCGTAACTAGGAGACATGGTGCAACCTCACTACTGATTCGTGGCCGCGCACGGCGCGCGTGCCAGACCGCTTCCGTTCGTCGTCGGGGTATTCATAGATGACAAAGGACAACCGCGGTCCCGGAAGCGTTTGAAGGCCCTCTGCCGCGAGTTGTTTACGGAATACGCCATCGAGCGGATCGAGCACGTGGGCCGCATCGTGTTTCGTGGTGTAGGGAAGAATTGCCGCGACCTGCCCTCCGTAGTAGCCTTTAGCATCGCTTATGCGCGTGCGCTCGAATAGCGCTCCAGCCAATGCGCGTTCGGCGAGGTTGGCCTGCGCCTCGTTATCGACACCGTGTACCGTGAAAATAATCAGAACGAACGGCTGACCGGAACGATCGGCGCGCGCGCGTTCGAGCGTCAGTTGCTCCTCAAACGCGTCTTCTGCCAAAAGACCAGTCGCCCGCGCCTTTTCGGCTTCGCGCACGCGCGCCATTAAACGGTACAGCCGTACCAACGCGGAATCGGTTTGTGGTTTTGCAACCATGATTAGTTCTCCCCTGCTGACGGCGTGACTTAGAGTTGCCGGTAGATGAAATCGGGAATCATGTAGCGCCGACGGTTCAACGCGACCCCAAGAACGTTCCCCTGCTGCGCCGCAATCTGATCCACGGCGTGCCGAATGACTTGCCAGCGCGTTTTGCCGGCATTGACCACAACGACAGTGCCGTCTGCGATGGGCGATACAAGCGCGGCGTCAAGGCCATTGCCAAGCGCCGGTGTATCGACAAGAATCCAGTCGTACCGTTTGCGCATCAGTCGCAGCGTGTTCATGAAGCGCGGGGACGTAAGCAAGGTGGACAGGCTGTCCTTTGAAGTCGTGAGCTGGCTGATCGCAATGGCCGGGTCTGAAATCTGGAATACGGCTTCATTGATCGAACGGGCGCTGTGGGTAATTCCTTCCCATCCGTTCGACAGTCCGCATTCTTGTAACTTCCTGGCGCACCCGGATTGGTACGTCGCCAACACCAGTACGCGCTTGTTCAGCCGGTTGGCTCCGACACGGGCCATCTCCAACACATAGGTCGAGCTGTCATCGCTATCGCTCAGCCCAGCAAAGGAAACAACTCTCCCACTTCTGCTGTCGAGCAAACCTTCGATCCTCTGAAACAGACCAAGCAACTTCTCCTCGAATGCCGGCAACGGTCGCGGAAGAGAAAGTTTTACTTCTACTTCGTTGGCCGGTTCTTCGACCGGTGCAAGGCCGGCATACTCCAGCGCTTCGTAAATGCGGCTCATTGAACCACCTCATAACCGGTGGTGTTCAGCTTCATCGCCACTGGCTCGACGGTGCGCACAACTTCCTGCGTGCTTTCAACAGGATGCACTACATTTGTATGCGGCGCTGCGGAGGCCTCGGAAGTTGTCGGGTTCCAAAACATCGGTGCCATAAATGCCGCCGATGCGATGGCCGCCCCAGCGGCAGTCGCCCCAATCCAGCGAAGGTTCGGCAGGTGCCGCGCCCCGCGGAATTCACGAATGACCTCGCGCGCAATCTTCGGCGGAATCGGCTTGCATTGATAGCCCAAACCGGTAACAAGCGCGTTGTCACAGAGGATATTGATCGCGCGGGGATACCCTTCGGACGCCTTTACAATTGCTTTGATCGCCGCGGGGGTAAACACGCTATCGGGGTTTGCGCCAGCGTGCGCCATACGATGCTTGATGTATTCAATGCCTTCTTTTGGTGTCAGCGCGCGAAGTTTTGCGCGCACCGCGACCCGCTGCCGAATCTGGCGCATCGTGTAATCGCCAAGCTTCACGTCCAGTTCGGGCTGGCCCACGAGGACAATCTGCATCAACTTGTAGTCCATCGTTTCGAGGTTCGATATCAAACGGAGCTTTTCCAGCGTCTGGTTCGGCATGTGTTGCGCTTCGTCTATGATCAGGACGACGCGACGGTCTTTTCCCACTTCGTGGACCAGCGAGCGCATCAGGTAGTGCAGCATCCAGCGTTCGGACTTCCCACGGCCGTCGATGCCCATCTCGCGCAGTAGGTGTACAAGCAGCGCCTCAAATGTGACGTTGGGATTGAACATAAAAATTGGGCGGATGCGCGTACGGCGGATACGTTCGAGATACGCCCGCAAAATGGTCGTTTTCCCGGTCCCCACTTCGCCCGTCATCGCGACAAAGCCCAGGCCTTTTTCAACCCCATACACCACCGCG
The DNA here is from genome assembly GCA_034408725.1 of Candidatus Hydrogenedentota bacterium. Taxonomy (GTDB): domain Bacteria; phylum Hydrogenedentota; class Hydrogenedentia; order Hydrogenedentales; family SLHB01; genus JABWCD01. The sequence continues at coordinate 3,496 of JAWXCN010000217.1, read as the reverse complement.
GCGAGCGCCTCTTTGTGGCTCGGACTCATAAAGAAGAACTCAGGATCCGGCGTAATGTGGAATGGCTCTTTGCTGAACCCGTAATAACTTAGATACATGCTCTAAACTCCTTTTCGGAAACCGTCACGAGGACCGGTACGCCAACCCAACGCTCAACCTGTTGCGGTGTGTTCACCGAATCGTCGAAGTAATCCAGGATGAACGCAAAGCTGAGGCTTGCAAACAGCGCGACAAAAAGGCCGAGAAAAAGATTGATCAGTTTGTTTGGCCGCACCGGCGCCATCGGAAGTGTGGCCGGCTGAACGACACCCACGTTGGACACCTTGTCAACATCCAGTGCGGACGAAATACGGGCGCGCTGAAGACTGTCGCGATATTGCTCGTAATCTTTCACCGCAAGGTCCACTTCTCGCACCAAGGTTTGCAATTCGATTTCGCGGCTCGACAGCGCTGCGAGTCCTTCGCGTTGTTTCTCAAGTTCGATCTGGAGCGACGCCTGCTGCGCACCCAACGCCTCCATGTTCGCGCGCTCATTGACCAGTGCAAGCTGCACTTGCTGGTAGGTATCGTCTACACCCGTTGTGACTTCGGTGTGCGTTTCGTTTTCCGTGGCCAGCGTGGACTCCGCCTCCTCGATTTGTCCGCGCACGTCAATCAAAGGCCGGTGCGTCTCAGGATACCGCGCGGCAAGGTCCGTCTCACGCAGGCGCAGGTCGAGCAATTTTTCCTTCAATGCGTCTGCGGCAAAGTTGGTTACACCCGTCGTGCGGCTTACCTCAAGTGTCTTTGATCTTCCTTTGAGCGAGCCATCCAGCGCGGTGACTCGCCGGGCCGCCGCCATTGCATTGGCCTGCGTATTGGAAAGCTGCGCTTCGAGACCACTGATTTGGTTCAGGAGGACTTCCTTCTGCCGTTCCATTGTCGTAATGCCAAACTCACGGCGGAACGTGTCAAGCTTTTTTTCGCGGTCATCGAGAATGTTTCGGAACTCTTCCGTTTGCTGCTCGAAGAACTGTGGCGTGGCCTGCGCGGAGTGCACCCTGATATGCTCTTCAAGGTAGCGTGTGAGAAGAAGTTCGAGCGTGCGTTGCGCCAACGGCCGGCTCGGCGCGTCGAAAGACAATGCGATGATGTCTGTTTTCGCTTCCACGCTCACGTCTAGGTTATCCATCAGCGTCTTAACAGCCCGCTCGCGTGCAGTCAGCGGCGTAGTCAGGTCAAGCGCGACGAGCAACCCCTTTCCTTTCTCCTCCACTTCGCGAACTTCCCTCCGGACCTTGCGTAACTCCTGCTGCGCCTCTTTCATCGATGGGGATATGGGCTCGATGTTGGCAGTTTCATCGGGCTTCTCAAGAAATGCCGCCGGTCCAATCTCGTCGACGACCTTTTCCGCGATTGCCCGGCTCTTGATGATCGACAGTTCGGAATTCACTTCATTTGCGCGATCCCGCGACGGAAACAGCGTCGGGCCGGAAACGGTGGGGTCAACCGACAGGTTCTCTCGCCCGAGACGAATCAGGATTTTTGCGTCGGACCGGTAGATCTCCTGCACAAGATAGGTGTACAAGACCACCACGCCCATCACGACCACGAAAACCGACATGATCTTCGTCTTGTGGCGAAATGCCATGTACAGCAGGTCGCGCAATGAATTGTTCATTACCTGGCTGATTGGAGTTCTCCCAGGCGCGGCATCGCCGAGTTGATGGTCCCAATGTTGTTCAGCAATTGCGACGCAACGCCGCTATTGCCGTTGGAATACTCAGGAGGATTGACCTCATGGCTGAAGCTGTAATGCACGGACCGCGGAACAATCTGGTTGATGTACTGATCCACCCACTGATCGATTTGGTCAATGTTGGATCGCGGCACAAACACGATGTCATACGGTTCAAGCAGAAACGGTTTGCTCTCTGGCGATTCAATCGCGCTGCGCAGGTCAATCGACTGGGCGTACTGTTTGCCTTCGCGCTGCCGGATAACCACGACGCTTGCCATCTTCGCGCTTTGCTTCTTGAACCCGCCTGCTTGCATGATCGCTTCCAACGCACTGAGGCGGCCGTTGATCATGACAAGGCCAGGTTGCATCACTTCGCCACCGATATATACGCGATGGCTGTCCAGAGAGTTCACGACAACGGCTATTTCCGGTTCAATCAGCTTGTCTTGATAGATGGTTAAAAGTTCGGTGCGCAATTCATCCGGGGTGCGCCCTTCGGCTTGAACATCGCCAACAAGTTGCAGCGAAATCTTTCCACGGGACGAATCGCCTGCTTTTCTTCATTCAGTTCCGGCCAGTACAGGAACTTCACCTGCAGCACGTCGCCAGGTTGTAAAACCACTTTCGGTTCCGACGCCACGGGAAATGACTCCGATGACGGCGGGGTGGTCAAGCAACCAGTGCATACTTGCATCACAATGAACATCGCCGCGCCGGCCGATGCGCGTGTAATGCGCGCTACCACATTTCGCGGATCGCTCGGAGTTGATTTGGACATGCTTTTCGGAAGGATCGATACAAGCGCAAACACGGGATTCGTCCCTTCGGATAACAGTGGAATTGATTCGTGATCTGCATTGGGCATACTCACGACCCCTGGTAATTCAGACAGCATCGGTCACCTCTCCATTCCGCCGCGTCACCCACGTAACGCGACTTCCTTATAGCCAGAACCGTGCCATGCGGCAGGAACCGTAAGTGGACTACGAGAGCCACAGCGGATCGCAGGCAAAAATATTTGCTGCAAGGCAGGAGAGAATACTTGCATCGGAATGCGCGCACGCCGGCCTAAGCGCGCATTTTAATGTTTGCCGGCGGAATACGAATCGCCTGTATACACCATAGTCTTGTGTAGTATTCGCCGCCGTGCGCTTGACGGCATTCGTATAGACTCCATCTCCACGTCGTTACAATTGGCCTCAGTTTTTGTGCAACGATCCGAAATGCAGAATCAGCATCCAAGAGTGGTAGAAACTTAAAGGAAGACGGAATGGAAGCAGGAAGAATCTTGAGCGTAGTGTGAATTCTCGGCGTCAGGTGGCAAATGGAATTCGACGGATATTCGTCAGATAGACAAAAAGCAATCTGCAAATCGTTGCACGGCCCAAGCATGAGTTTCCAAATTCGAGACTGCCGGTCCTTGAGCTACATTTGCCGGTCCCGTGATGCACCACGCGACCAAAATTGTCGTAGAACTACGCGCTCTGTACTTTTTTGAGCATCTACAATCCTCGCCAATATTGACATAACCCTTCCCGCTGCAATTAGTTACCCGGCATGGCAATAGTTTGGCATGCGGGTTGCCTATACCGTTGCGGATAGTTTGAGTGAATCGATCCGGTATCACACACCGGATCGTGGACAACCGAAACACCTTTAGGAGGGTATCGACAATGAAACTGCGTAAGAATTCTGGATTTACCCTGATCGAATTGATGATCGTCGTTGCGATCATCGCGATCATCGCCGCAATCGCAATTCCGAACCTGCTCCGCT
>JAWXCN010000216.1:0-9802 GCA_034408725.1 Candidatus Hydrogenedentota bacterium | reverse complement strand
TTAGAATACTTGTCGTTGATGATAACCAGGGCATTCGCACCGCGATTATCCGGCTGCTGGTCTGCGATCTGCTCGTAAACTCATACGAGGAAGCTTCGGACATCGTCACTGCGATGGATAAGATTCAGCAGTCCACGTTTGATTTAATCATTCTGGACCTGAACCTGCAAGGGTACAGTGGCTTGGACTTCCTTCGCGAACTTAGACAAAAGAACATTGCAACCCCTACGTTAATAGTCTCTATGTACCCGGCTAGCACGTACAAACAAGATTGCCTGGATCTTGGCGCTGCGGGGTACATAGAAAAACACGTGGCAGCCGACGTTTTGAGTGCAGAGGTGCGGAGGCTGGCGGAATCAGCCTACCCATAAAGCCCTCAGAATCTTAGCGAACCCTTTCGCATTGCACATGCGATTGTCGGCGGCCCCGGCCAATCCAGGGTGCTTTCCGGATAGCAGAATATCCGTTGCGGATGCAACAGCGAGGGCGTAGAGTCAGACCCAGTTGAATACGGCGCACCTTCTAGACGTGGCCAACCCGATCCCATCGCGATTTTGCGGTCCGTGCGTTCTTTCGTGGCTATCTGGTAGCAGAAAGGATGCCGCCTATTGCCCTAACCGGATTCTTCTGTTAGACTGAACTGGTCGAATCTTCGAGGCGAAGTCCCGGTGTGATTGTGTGCTCATGCTCCTGGCATGGGTATCCGCGTTGCGCGGCGGCGCAGGCCGCGTATCGCACGGAGGGTGCGCCCATGAATCTGCAACGGTATGCGTGGTTCCGAACCCTGATCGCCGTAGCGTTGATGACGGCGGCTGCAACTTCGCAAACCGGCACTTCTGGGTCTGCCGGGGACGACAAAGGAATCCCACTCCCTTGCTTTCTAATCTGTCCGGCCGACATTACACAATCGAACGATCTGCACCAATGCGGCGCCGTGGTCACGTTCACGCCCAGAACAGTGGGGACCTGCGGCACCGTCGTCAGCTCGCCTGCGTCGGGTTCTTTCTTTCCCGTCGGAACGACATCGGTGACGTGTACCGCGCAGTTCGTCGACGAATGTACGTTCAACGTGACAGTGGAGGATACAGAGCCACCAACCATTACGTGTCCGGCGAATATCACCGTTTCCAACACGCTGAACCAGTGTGGCGCTGTCGTGAACTTTCCTGCGCCAACGGCCTCGGACAACTGCCCCGGCGTCACGGTGGTGGCAAGTCCCGCTTCAGGCAGTTTCTTTCCGAAGGGAACGACGACGGTGAACGCTACAGCGACGGACTCGTTCAACAATACCGCCACCTGCTCGTTTACCGTTACTGTTCAAGATACGCAGCCCCCTGCCATAACATGTCCGGCAAACATCACGGTTTCCAACGACCCGGACCAATGCGGCGCTACCGTGACTTACTCTCCGCCTACGGCAACGGACAACTGTCCAAACGTCACCGTGATGGCAAGTCCAGCGTCAGGCGATTTTTTTCCCGTTGGCACGACGACCGTTACGGGTACAGCGACCGATGCGACTGGCAATGACGCGACGTGTACCTTCACCATAACCGTTCAGGATACGCAGGCCCCGGTCATCACGTGCCCGGATGATGTTGCTGTTCTCAACGATGCGGGCCTGGCGGGCGCCATCGTGAACTTCGATTCGCCCATCGCATCGGACAACTGCCCCGGCGTGACGGTCGTGTCCGACCCTCCATCCGGCTCCACGTTTCCAATCGGCACGACGACGGTGACGTATACCGCCTCGGATACCTCGGCCGATTCTCCCGATGCGACCTGCACCTTCGACGTGACGGTCAACGCGTCCATTGACGTAAAACGGCCAAGCGGCGGCGATCTCTTGCGCGGATTCGGCCAAGCCGTCCGCTGGAAATCGATCGGAAACCTCGGCGACAACGTCAAAATTGATTTGTATCGCAACGGAAATTTCGTGTCGACGATCAAAGAGTCAACGCCGAACGACGGCAAACAGCGTTGGAAAGTTTCGGACACACTGCCCGCCGGCCGGGGATACAGGATCAAAGTCACATCCATTGATGTACCATCGATTTTTGGCGAGAGCGATCTGCCTTTTCGTATAAGGGCTTCGCAATGAACGGCGGCCCCAGCGGCTCTCATTTGCGTCTCGTCTTTCGCATCGTACACGCGACTATAAAGCCCATCTCGACCACGGCGTCATAGCTTCTGCACCGCTCGAGGACGCACCAGAACTCCGGCGCGTCGGGGCGGTCGCGATATTGTAGGCGGTAGGCTGTCCCCGCTCCAAGTCCCGGCGTGAAGTCATCCAACGGGTGTACCTCATAACCGCGAAACCACTCCCGGCGAGCCATGAGTGTGGCGGCGTCGACGATGTCCACGTCGGCGAGCGTGCGTATCCACTCGTGGCGCTCGGCCTGGGTGCATTGGCGGAGCGGGACGCCAGCGGGTGAAACGAGATCGGAATTGAATTTGGGCATGCCGCGGTTATACGTGAGATGGGGCGGAAAAGTCCTTTGCTGGAGTTTCACTCTCCATACCGCACAATGTACCCTATTGTCTGGAACGCTTTAATAGATAATATAAACAGTCCCGAGAGTCCCCCAACTGCATAAGCCCAAATGCAAATTATTCGAATTCTGGGCATTTTCCATGCATGCGGCAAGTAATGCATTAATGGTTTGTTCAGTTCATTAACCCATTGTTCTTGTGTAAATTCTTGAATTCTAGTTGGGCAAAATACGTGATATAAGGTGGAAGCAATCGCGAGAAGCGCCGCCGCAATTAAACTCCACACCATCAGAGTTGGAATTTTCACCGCTGGAATTACACCCTCAAAGCTATTCCCAGACAACCCGACAAGACCAGCCTCTTGAATGCGTTCGATGCTTGTATTCACCATAGCTATGCTTCCAATGATTACCGGGATAAATACCAACGTTGCGTATGATATCCCGAAAAGTGGAAGTCGGCCCAACACGCGAATGCGTGTCCAATCTAGATAGTCCTTCCACCGCGGGCGCTCTCTCTGTTCAAGCCCTATTGCGTCTCCGTGAATACCTGTTTGCTGTTGAATATTGATTTTTTCTAAACCGGTGCTCGTCTCTAAATTTTTTGTCCCCCAAAACGCCAGGCTGGATGCCAATATGGGTGAAGCAAATGTGCAACCATCAAGATTTGCGCCCGAGAAGTCTACGTACATTAGACTTCCCCTCGTAAACGCTGCTCCCATTAACTCGGCGTTGGTGAATTTAGTGTTGTCGAATGTGCAGTCGCTAAACTTCGCCGCCGGAAGGTATGCGTTCGTAAACTCTGTCGATCCATTGCACCGAACGTTGTTTAGGCGTAGGGATTCAATTTTTGCATTTGCAAATGATGACGCATCAAGCGTTACATTCGTAAACTCGGCTTCCTTTGCGATCAAGTGATTAAAATTTGTATTCGAGAGATCGGCGTTTATGATAAGAAGTTGTTCAAATTTCGTGCCGCCAAATTGGGCATGATGAAGCACAATCCACTCGTCGTTAGACAGTCCGGAGATTTCTACACGGCCAAATTCTATTCCCGCAACATGAAAAGAAGCACGAGGGTTATTTCTCGTCCACTGACGCATTGCGTCGGGCCCGGAGATTAATGCATCCTTAGCTGGTACATCTGCATCCATATACGCTATTTTCCTTTTCTCGTGCTTCGAAACTCACAATCTTCGCTTCCGGCACAACAAGGCGCTCGACTGCAGCGGCTCGAATCTCCGGCGACAAGTGGGCGTATCGTAGCGTCATCGTGATGGACCCGTGCCCCAACAATTCCCGCACGACGTTTAAGTCCTCGCCTTTTATCACGAGCATGCTCGCGAAGTCATGGCGTATCTGATGCCAGCGGAAATCCTTGATCCCGGCTTCCTCTAGTACCGCTTCCCATGCGGTGTTGCAATTGTCCAGACGGCCCCTGTGACGGGCGACGGGGACACGTGGCCCACACTTCCCCGGTCTGCCAATGGGGAGTGCTCACAGTCGCCACCCGCTGGAGCACCTGAAAGCCCACTTTGGGAAGTGATCCGATTACCTGACATGTCCGTAAAGATGGAGATTCTGAGAGTTGAAGCTGTGGTTCGGTTATTCACCTCACGCGCCAGACCACATTTCCCACGTCGTCCGCAACCAATAGCGCGCCGGTCTTATCGATCACAACGCCTACAGGTCTTCCATAAGCCTTCTCGTCGTTGCTCAGAAATCCGGTCAGCACGTCAATCGGCTGACCTGAAGGCACGCCCCCGGTGAACGGCACAAAGATTACCTTGTAGCCGCTGTGGGGTTTGCGGTTCCATGAGCCGTGTTGACCGATAAACATTCCCGACTGGAATTGTGCCGGCAACGCGTTGCCGTCCGAGTAGCATAATCCCAGACACGCCGTGTGCGGTCCGAGCGCGTAATCCGGCACGATGGCTTTCGCCACCAAATCCGGTCGTTGGGGTTGCACGCGCACATCGACATGCTGTCCGAAATACGAGTATGGCCAACCATAGAATCCGCCATCTTCGACGGACGTCATGTAATCTGGTACAAGGTCACTACCGAGTTCATCACGCTCGTTCACCACGGTCCAAAGCTTGCCTGTCACAGGTTCCCACGCCATGCCATTCGGATTGCGCAACCCTGTTGCGAAGAGCCGCTTGTTTCCCGTGGCCAGATCGATTTCCCAAATTGCCGCGCGGCCTTCTTCGTTTTCCATTCCGTTTTCGGCGACGTTGCTGTTTGAGCCGACTGTTGCGTAGAGCTTCGAGCCGTCCGTGCTGGCGATGAGGCTTTTCGTCCAATGGTGATTGAGCGGGCCCGCGGGCAGATCGGTTATTTTGCTTTCGGGCTTGGCGATTTTTGTGTCGCCTTCGATATAGGGATACATCACGACTGCATCGGAGTTGGCAACGTAAAAGTTATTGCCGACCAGCGCCATCCCGAAGGGTGAGCGCAGGCCTTCGAGAAAAACGGTCCGCGTTTCCGCCACTCCGTCTCCATCCGCGTCGCGCAGCAAGGTGATTCGATTTGCGCTCGGCACGGTTGCCCCTGCCCGCTTCATCATCTTTTTCATGATCCAGCCCTTCGGGCCTTTCATGTCGTCGGGTTTTGGCGGCGCATTGGTTTCCGCGACCAGTACATCGCCATTGGGCAGCACGTGAAGCCAACGCGGATGGTCCAGGCCGGAAGCGAATGCGTTGACTGCGGTTCCCTCGGCAGCAGCGGGCAACACGCCCGAGGGCCATCCTTTCGCGGGCGCAATGTTCACCGTCGGAATTGGCGCGCGATCAGGCGGCGGAAGCGTGGGATTGGGACCGGTCCCTGCCGTGACTGGAAAGCGCGCGGTCGAACTGCACGAAGCGAGAATTGCCAGCGCGCACAAAGTTATTGCGGGACACGCGTGCCGGAGAAGTGTTTTGGAAAGTTTCGTATTCATGTCCTCGGAATCTCCTTGGGATTCAGGTTCATCCCAACCAGTCCGGGTTCCGCGCAGTCGCGTCGAATTGCGTGGCGGTCTTGAACAGTTCGTATTTTCCGGTTGCGCCGGGCTCGGCAGTGCGTTCGAGCAGTGCTGCAATTTGTACGTCCGAAAGTGGCGTGAAGTTATAGGCCACGTCCAGATTCTTGCGCAGGATGCCTTTGTTTTCCATGCCGGCGATGACCACGGAGGTAGGAAGGCTCATCGCGAATTGCAGGCATTCCTGCGGGGTCACGGTCTTTGTGCTGAGCGCGTGCCCGCTTGCCATGGACTTCATTCCGAGCACACCGTTTTCTTCTTTCAGCAGTACGGGCAACACCTGTTCCTGAAAACTCCGGAAGTGCGCATCCAGAACATTCAATGGCATTTGCACTGCGTCGAAGCGAAAGCCCTTTTCGCGCGCGATATCGAGTGTGCGCAAGTGGACCATCGGGTCCTTGTGGCCCGTGAATCCGATGAACCGGATTTTCCCTGCTGCCTGCGCTTCCACCAATGCTTCCATCGCGCCGCCCTCGGCAAAAATGCGGTCGGGGTCTTCAATACGGATCACTTCATGGTGTTGCATGAGGTCGATGTGGTCTGTTTGCAAACGTTGAAGCGATTGTTCGAGTTGTTGGGCCGCAAGCGCCTTGGTCCGCCCATCAATCTTGCTCATGAGAAAAACCTTTTCGCGGTATCCGTCTTTCAATGCCTTTCCCATGCGGATTTCACTCGCGCCGTTGTGATAGTCCCAGCAGTTGTCCATGAAGGTAATCCCGCCGTCAATCGCGGCGCGTATCAGGTCGATGCTGTCTTTTTCTTCCTCAAGCATGCCCAGGTGGTATCCCCCAAGGCCGAGGATGGAAACTTTCTGGCCGGTGCGGCCAAGCATGCGGTACTTCATTTCACCCTCCTTGCCTTCAGCGGGGGAAGTAGTTTTCGTGGATGACGGTTCCGCAGCCAAGGCCAACGGCTGGCCAAAGGTAGCGGCTGGAATGGCCGCAACCGCGGCTGTCAGAAAAGACCGGCGTTTCATGGGGGTGTCTCCTTACTTACATCAGTAATGTGGGAAACATCCTCTTAACCGATCATGACGTGGTGTTTATTTCTGACGGGGCTGTCTACCGATTAGAAACGGGGATTCGAACAACGCCAGCGACAATGCATATACCGCAAGCGCGGAAAATACCAGCGCGGTAAGCGGTAGAAACTGGTTGGGCAGGTGGATAAGACTGTTTTCTCCCACAGCTTGCCCGAACTTGCGGGCAGTTATGTCCCACCAGGCGCCAGGCAACACGAAAACAAGGGCGAATCCCGCGGCGACCGTGGCATGCCACCGGCGATTGCTCCGGAATAACGCCACGGCTTCGACCAGAAGAATCGGGTACGCCAAAACCGCGTCATACACCCGGTGATAAACGAGCAACAACGACAAACACACCAGCGCAAATATGACGTGCAGATTGTTAATGTCGCGGGAGAAGCGCCGGTCTTTCCATAGCACAACGGAGAATATCCCGAGCAAAGTGGCAGAAACAATTGCATTTAGGCCGTACGGCTTGAAGTATCCCAAAGAGACCATAGTCTGCCCGGATTCCGCAAAATTATTTCCACCCCCCGGCTGCATCCACTGGCTCAGGCAACGTGCATACGATTGATACAGCGTGATGGGTGAATGTCCGAAGATGCATGGCGCCAGCGACAGCGCAAGGAACCAGCAAAACGCAAGCACGCAACACCGCAGTTGGCCCTTGCTCAAGGAAGTCAGCGCAAGCAACGGGATATTGGAATATTTAATCGCCGCCGCGATACCCATGCAACACGCCCTGCGGGACACCCCGGCAGCAACCAGCGATAGGAAGAAAAAGAGCGACGCCCAGATGGAAACCTGGCCGGCGCGAATGCACAGGGTGAAGAAAATCGAGTTCACGTACAGAAATGCGCCCAGCACTACCAGCGCCGTTTCCGCGCAGGGTCTGCGCATGGAGAATTGCGAGCACAAGCCGGAAGCCCTCACAACGATGGCGTAGTAGGCGAGCCCTGCCATGACATTCAACACGAAAAACAGATAGGCCCCTGCGTATAGCCCCAGAGGTACAAACGGCAGAAAGAAAGTGGCCAATCCGGGATAGACAAGCGGCGCGATGTCCCACGGCGTCCACGCAAGATTTTCCCGTGCGAAAGGATCCATCCCGCGCGCCATTGCATCGGTGGCTGCCACAAAACACCGATAATCGACGAAGTGAGGATGGGTTGCGGCAACCACTCCGATGCGGAGCAGCATCCCTGCCACAAAAGAGTACGTCGCGATCCGGAACAGAGCCGAATTCCAGCCGGTCATTTTCACTTTGGCAGTTTTCGCCTTTCCCGCGTTTTCGTCCTCAAAGGAAACCCATCGCATCGTATATGGATATATGAACTTACGTGCAATAATACCGGTGAACGGCAAGTAAATGAATACTAGACCCTTGTTCGTCGTTAGTATGGATTAGGATAGACGCGTTGTAGGAGACGTGTGGTAGACTTTTTCACACCCGGGTAACCGGGGAAAGGAATTGGCAATGGATCGGTATAAACTTTTAGGCATGGCTACCTTGCTCGTGGCGGCCTTTACTTTCGCAGGATGCGCGACAAGCCCGACGCAACAAGGCGCAATGACAGGCGCGTTAGTCGGCGCAGGTGCGGGCGCAATCGTGGGTAATCAATCCGACGGAAAATCCGGTGAAGGCGCTTTGATCGGCGCGGGCTTGGGCGCCCTCGGCGGCGCGCTTATAGGCGACCACGTAGATGATCGCCGCCAGCGTACCTATTCGGCCCCGCCAAGCGGCGGTCAGTACCAGTCAAGTGGACATTGGGAGACTCGTACCGTGCGGACCCAGTCCGGCGAAACCTACGAGGAACGGGTGTGGGTGCAACGCTAACAGTTACTCCCAGGATTTTTAGCTTGTTCGCCCGCGCTGGGGTACCGGCATGGTAACCCAGCGCGGGTGGCGTATTGTTGGCGCAGTCGCTCTCGGTTTGAGCGGCGTAATGGCCGTGAGCGGGATCAAGCTGGAAGTGTTGCGGACATCACAGCTCTCCTTTATCGCATATTGGATTGTTTTTCTGGTTGGCCTGCTCGTGGCGGTGTATTGCGCATTTCTTGATCTCCGGTATATTCGCGTGCAACAGGCCATCGCGGAGCGAGAACTCTTCCGCGAAACGCTCGGAGAAGAATCGTTTCGAAAGGCATTGCGCGCCTCGCCCGCCACTTCCACAAAAAATGACGCAACTCCGCCCTCTTAAGTCCGAATGCGGGTAATTCTTTTTGATATTGATGGCACTCTCACTGCCACGACCAACGCTGACAACGGATGCTATGAAACGGCATTTGCGCAAACATTCGGGTTTTCGCTTCCAACGACCGATTGGCACCAATACCGTCACGTAACGGACCACGGCATCGTGCAGGAAGTGATGGAGTGGTCAGGCAAACCAGCCGCGCCGGGCGAATTACTGCAACAGTTTGAAGACGCATACGAACAGGCGTTGGCAAACGCGTTCGCACAGAACCCAACGGGCTTCTCCGAGGTTCCCGGCGCGAAATCAATATTGGAATTCCTGAGAATCCGCGACGACGTTCGCATCGCGCTTGCCACGGGGGGAATGCGAAAAACCGCGCTGTTCAAATTACGCCAGATCGGCGTAGACGGCGCCGCACTTCCCGGAGCATTCTCGAATGACGCCATATCTCGCGCCGATATTGCCAGCACCGCACTTCTCAGGACGGGGGTGGCCGCGAGCGACATCGTATACGTCGGCGACGGCGCATGGGACGTTGCCACTTCCGCGGAGCTCGGAATGCGTTTTATCGGTATTTGCAGGGAATACGCGCGGGAGCGCCTGATCGACGCGGGCGCAACGGTTATCCTTGATAATTACACCAGCGTGGACTGTTTTTTAGATGCCGTGGAAGCGGCTACCGTCCCCGCGCGACGCGGTTCGTATTGACCGCCAAAAATGCTTATGATAGGAGGCGCCGTGCGGTGCAGGTTATTCCAGAATTGCAGTGAGGATTTCGTTTCATGAAACATATTTTTATCTGCGCCCTTGCAGTTGCCGCAATCGCGTCGTGCAAACCGCAGAAACCCTGGTCTCCCAATGATCCCGAATCGGGAATTCCGAATGAAAAACACAAGAATACGCAAGCGACGTCATTCGGAGTGAATGAACAGTTCGACGCGGACATCGGCGATGTCGAGGCGCAAGTGTTCATCAATGGGAAAGTGGCGGCTAACGCTGAAGCCCCGAATGTTTCGGTCGAGGAAGACTTCGACAGCCGTAAGCATCTGCTTCGCTCGAACGTCAC